>DATBWJ010000394.1:0-6506 GCA_036514935.1 Xanthobacteraceae bacterium | reverse complement strand
ACCGCTTGCGCCCGCTCCCCGATCCGGGCGCGCAGGGCGGCGGCATGGGACTTGGAGGTCAGGCGCGCGATCGGAACATCCACGACGTCGCTGTCGCCCAAAAACTCGGCGCGGTCCGCGTAGGCGAGCTTCATCGCCTCGATCATCAGATGCAGGGCGGCGGGCGATCCGGCGCCGAGGCGGTCGAGCGGGAACCCTTCGAGGATATTGAGCATCTCGACGAGATGCACGCCGCCCGAGGACGGCGGCGGCATCGACACGATTTCATGGCCGCGATAGAGGCCGCGCACCGGCGCGCGCACGATCGGGCGGTAGGAATTCAGATCTGCGAGCGTCATGCGGCCGCCGGCTGAGCGGACCGCGGCGACGATCCTGTCCGCGATCGCGCCCGTGTAAAACGCGCGCTCGCCCGCGCGCGCGATCGCTTCGAGGGAGTGGGCGAGATCGCGCTGGACCAGCGTGTCGCCCGCTCCGAGCGGCTCCCCGTTCGCCTTGAGAAAGATTTTCGAGGAAGGCCACCGCGCCAGCCGCGGGCCGGCGAGCGCCAGCGAGTCCAGAAGATCGTCGGCGACCGGAATTCCTGCGCGCGCGAGCGCGATCGCCGGCGCGATCAGCTCCGCCAGCGTGAAGCGGCCCGAGCCGTAGCGCGCATGCGCCAGCGCGAGCCCGGCGACGGTGCCCGGCACGCCCACCGCGAGCCCGCTATTGCGCGATCTTTCGGGGTCGGCCTCCCCCCGCTCGTTGAGGAAGACGTCGGAGGTCGTGGCGGCCGGCGCCGCCTCGCGATAATCGATCGCGACCTCCTCGTTGCGCCCGGCCAGATGCAGCACCATAAAACCGCCGCCGCCGAGATTGCCCGCCTTGGGCAGCGTGACCGCAAGCGCGAAGCCGACGGCGACGGCCGCATCGACCGCGTTGCCGCCCCGCTCGAGGATGTCGGCTCCAATGCGGGCGGCGGTCGCCTCCTGCGCCGCCACCATGCCGTGCTGCGCATGAACGGCCCTCGCCTGCGCCGAACCGGAGCCTGCAAGGTCGAGCGTGCTCTGCGCCGGCGCGCTCGACGCAATGGCGAGCGCGGCGAGGAGGCAAAGGACGAGCCGGACCATCGTCATATGGTTCGTCGCGCCGCTCCTGCGAGCGGCGTGCATGAGGTCAAGCGCCGGTTGCGCGCACCTTTGGTGTCGCTACGTGCGCGCCAGCCCGTGATACACGGTATTCGGCCGCGTATCGGTGGCCGAGGCGAGGCGGTTCGACATGTTGAAGAACGCCGCGACCGCCGAAATGTCCCAGATGTCGCGGTCGGAAAAGCCGGCGCGCCGCAGCTTCTCGCGGTCCCCCTCCTCGACCGTCCACGGCTCGGCGGTGAGCTTGACCGCAAAATCGAACATGGCGCGCTGGCGCTTAGAAAGCCTCGCCGCGCGGTAGTTCATGACCATCAATTCGCCGAGCGCCGGGTCGCCGGACAACACGCGCACCGCCGCCCCGTGCGCGACCAGGCAGTAGTAGCAGCGATTTTGGGAGGAAACGGCGACCGCGATCATCTCGCGCTCAAGCTTGGAGAGGCCGGAAGGCGCCAGCATGAGGTCGTTGTACATGGCGACGAAGGGCTCGAGCTTGCCCATGTCGAACGCATGCGCCTTGAGCACGTTGGGGACGAAGCCGAGCCTTTCTTGACACTTGTCGAAATACGCGCGCATGGCAGCGGTGAGCTTGGCCGGCTTGAGGTTGAGCGCCACGATGTCGATATCATCGCGCGCCACGCTCGGCGGCGCCTTGCCGCCCGCCGCCCCACCCTTGCGCGCCACCGACACGCGCTTTCTCTTGCTTGCCGCCCGCGCCGCCGAAGTCGTCTCCTGTGTCACCATCACCTCCTTGTGCCACTGCGCCAGCCTATAGCGTCCATGCGCCTTGACGAAAACAACCCGCTCGCGCGGCCCGCTCGCGCGGCCCGTCCGCGCGCCGGAGCCAGCGGACCGCATTCCTAGCACGCGGCGCCTCAGCGGGCTTGACGCCGGTCAAGCGGATTCCTGCTGCGATGTCGGTGCGATCATCGACGGCGCCGCGCCGATGGGCGAGACTGCGCGACCGATTCGCCGCGCAAGGATGCCATGACCGCCGACCGCAGCTTGGACCGTGAGCAGAGGTCCGCTCCTGCCGCCCCGCCGGGCGTGGCCGAGGCGGGGCCTGGCGAGCGCGCGCCGGACGAATTCGCCGCCGCGTTGTTCGGGCGCACCGCGCCGGACGATCTCTTGCGCTACGCGCCCGGCGACCTCGCCGAGCTTGCCGCCGGCGCCTTGAATTTCCTCGCCGAGCGCACGGCCGGCGCGCCCAAGATCCGCATCACCTGCCCGTCCGCCCCGCGCCTGAAGGACATCTGCGTCGTCGAGATCGTCAACGACGACATGCCGTTCCTCGTCGATTCGGTCATGGGCGAGTTCACCGAGCGGCGCATCGAGGTGCGCCTGATGGCGCACCCGATCCTGAGCGTGAGGCGCTCCGCCGACGGCAGGCTCGTCGGCTTTAGCGCCGATTCCGGCGAGGCCGGCGCGCGCGAAAGCTTCATCCATGTCCACATCGAGCGCATCGAGGACGAAGCGCTCCGCGACGTGCTCGTGGCAGCGCTCGCCGACGCGCTCGCCGACGTGCGTCATGCGGTGGGCGACTGGAGGCCGATGCTCGCGCGCGCGGGCGCCGTGATCGCGGAGCTCAAGGCCAACCCGCCGCCCATCCCGGTCGACGAGATCGCCGAAGCCATCCAGATGCTCGAATGGCTGGTGGACGACAACTTCACCTTCCTCGGCCTGCGCGAATACGCGCTCACGCCGGATCGGCAATACGAGCCGTGCTACGAGACCGGCCTCGGCGTGCTGCGCCGGCGCGAGACGCACGTGCTGCGGCGCGGCCGCGAGCTGGTGTCGATCACGCCCGAGATCATGGAGTTCCTGCAGCAGCCCAAGGTGCTGATCATCACCAAGGCCAACGTGCGCTCGCGCGTGCACCGGCGCGTCTACATGGATTACGTCGGCGTCAAGCGCACCGACGCCGAGGGCCACCTGACCGGGGAATTGCGCATCGTCGGCCTGTTCACCTCGACCGCCTACACGCGCTCGGCGCGCACCATTCCCTACCTGCGGCGCAAGATCGACACCATCATCCGGCGCGCGCAGTTCTCGCCCGAGGGCCACTCGGCCAAGACGCTGGTGAACGTCCTGGAGACCTACCCGCGTGACGAGCTGTTCCAGATCGACGAGGAGCTGCTCTACGAGTTCGCGCAGGCGATTCTGTATCTCGACGAGCGGCCGCGCGTGCGGGTGCTGGCTCGCCACGACCGCTTCGACCGCTTCGTGTCGGTGCTCGTCTACGTGCCGCGCGAGCGCTACGACAGCGCGGTGCACGCGGCCATCGGCCGCTTCCTCGTCGAGACGTTCGACGGGCGCCTGTCGGCGTTCTATCCCTACTACCTGGAAGGCCCGCTCGTGCGCGTCCACTTCATCATTGGGCGCTCGCAGGGCAAGACCCCGCGCGTCGAGCGCGCGGCGCTCGAAGCCGCCGTCGAGAACATCATCAAGACGTGGGCGGACGCCTTCGCAGAGGAGCTCGGCCGCAGGTACGAGCCCGGCAAGGCGCGCCGGCTGGCCGCGCGCTACGCCCGCGCGTTCTCGGCGGCCTATCGCGAGGCCTATCCGCCCGCGACGGCGGTCGCCGACGTCGAACGCATCGAGAACTTGTCGGCGGACCGGCCGCTGGCGGTCGACTTCTACGCCAAGGGCGATCACGCCGAGGGCACCGCCGCGCTCAAGGTGTGGAGCTACGACCGGCCGATCCCGCTGTCGGAGCGCGTGCCGGTGCTCGAGAACATGGGCTTTCGCGTCGTCGACGAGCACACCTATCACGTCGAAATGCCGGGCGAGGGCGCGCCGGATTTCTGGCTGCACGACATGATGCTGGAATCGGCGGCCGGCCAGCCGATCGACCTTGCCAGGCTCAAGTCGCGGCTCGAAGCCTGCTTCCTCCTGGTCATGCGGGCGGGCGCGGAGAACGACGGCTACAACGCGCTCGTGCTCGCCGCCGGCCTGGGCTGGCGCGATGTCGCGCTGGTGCGGGCGATCTCGCGCTACCTGCGCCAGGTCCGCATCCCGTTCTCGCAGGACTACATGTGGGCGACGCTGGTCAAGCACGCCGCGATCGCCGCGCGGATCGTTACGCTCTTCCATGCGCGCTTCGAGCCGCGGTTCGACCTCGCCGCCGACGCGCGCGCGAGGCGCGAGAAGGAGATCGCCGGCGATATCGAGGCGGCGCTGCAACAGGTCGAGAGCCTCGACGAGGATCGCATCCTGCGCCGCTTTCTCAACGCGGTGCAATGCGCGCTGCGCACCAGCTTCTATCAGCTCGATCGCAACGGCCAACCCAAAGCGGTCATCGCCATCAAGTTCGACAGCCGCGGCCTCGACGGCCTGCCGCTGCCGCGCCCGCTCTACGAAATCTTCGTCTACGCGCCGCGCGTGGAGGGCATTCATCTGCGCTTCGGCAAGGTGGCGCGCGGCGGCATCCGCTGGTCCGACCGGCCGCAGGATTTTCGCACCGAAATCCTCGGCCTGGTGAAGGCGCAGCAGGTCAAGAACGCGGTCATCGTGCCGGTCGGCGCCAAGGGCGGGTTCGTGCCGAAGCGGCTCCCGCGCGGGCCGCGCGAGGCGGTGCAGCAGGAGGGTGCGGCGGCCTACCGGGCATTCATCAACGCAATGCTGGACCTGACCGACAATCTCGCGGCAGACGGCATCGTGACGCCGCCGCAGATCGTGCGCCACGACGGCGATGATCCCTACCTCGTCGTTGCCGCCGACAAGGGCACCGCCACCTTCTCCGACATCGCCAACGCCATCGCGCGCGAGCACGGGTTCTGGCTCGACGACGCCTTCGCCTCCGGCGGATCGGCCGGCTACGACCACAAGAAGATGGGCATCACCGCGCGCGGCGCCTGGGAGGCGGTCAAGCGCCATTTCCGCGAGCTCGACGCCGACATCACGCGCACGCCGTTCACGGTCGCCGGCGTGGGCGACATGTCGGGCGACGTGTTCGGCAATGCCATGCTGCGCGAGCGCACCATCAGGCTGGTGGCGGCCTTCGACCATCGCGACATCTTCATCGATCCCGACCCCGACCCCGAGCAAAGCTTCGCGGAGCGCAAGCGGCTGTTCGATCTGCCGCAGTCGAGCTGGCGCAGCTACGACCCGACGCTGATCTCGCCGGGCGGCGGCGTCTATTCGCGTTCCGCCAAGGAGATCGCGCTGTCGGGGCAGGCGCAGGCGCTGCTCGGCTTTGCCAAGGCGAGCGCGACGCCGCAGGAGGTGATGAGCGCGATCCTCAAGGCGCCCGTCGATCTGATGTTCTTCGGCGGCATCGGCACCTATGTGCGCGCGTCGGCGGAGAGCGACGAGGCGGTCGGCGACCGCGCCAATGATGCGGTCCGCGTCAGGGGAACCGAGCTGCGCTGCAAGGTGATCGGGGAGGGCGCCAACCTTGGCATGACCCAGCGCGGGCGCATTGAGGCGGCGCAGCGCGGCATCCGCCTCAATACCGACGCGATCGACAACTCGGCGGGCGTCAACACTTCGGACGTCGAGGTCAACATCAAGATCGCGCTCTCGATGCCGTTGCGCGAGGGCAGCCTCGCGCGCGCCGAGCGCGACCGCCTGCTGGCCGAGCTGACCGACGAGATCGCGCGCCTCGTTCTGCGCAACAACTACCAGCAGACGCTCGCGCTATCGCTCGTCGAGCGGCGCGGCCTCGAGCACCTCGGCTTTCAGCAGCGGCTGATGCAGGAGCTGGAGGCGCGCGGGCTGCTCGACCGCGCGGTCGAGTTCCTGCCCGACGACCAGGAGCTCGACGAGCGCCGCCGCCGCGGTCAGCCGCTCACCCGGCCCGAGCTGGCCGTGCTCCTGGCCTATGCCAAGCTCGCCTTGTACGCCGATCTCCTGGAATCGACGGTGCCGGACGATCCCTATCTCGCGCGCGAGCTGCAGCGCTATTTCCCCGCGCTGCTGGTCGAGCGCTTCCCCGAGGCGATCGAGCGCCACCGGCTGCGCCGCGACATCATCGCCACCCAGCTCGCCAACTCGATCATCAATCGCGGCGGGCCGTCGCTCATCGTGCGCATGGCCGACCAGAGCGGCGCGGCGGCGGACCGCGTCGCCTTGGCGTTCGCCGCCGTGCGCGACTCTTTCGGCATGGGTGCGCTCAACGGCGCCATCGACGCGCTCGACGGCAAGGTCGGCGGCGACCTCCAGCTCGCCCTTTATGCCGACGTGCAGAACCTGCTGCATGACCGCATCGTGTGGTTCCTGCGCAACGTCGATCTGGGCGGCGGGCTGGCGGCGGTGGTGGCGCGCCATCAGGCCGGGATCGCCGCGGTGGCTCAGACGCTTGATCGCGTGCTGGCGGACGAGGCAGGGCAGGCGCGCGAGGACCGCGTCGAGGAATTGCTGGAGGCCGGCGTTGCCGCCGAGCTA
>DATBWJ010000393.1:0-3250 GCA_036514935.1 Xanthobacteraceae bacterium | reverse complement strand
TCGACTGGAGCGGCGTCGAGGCCAAGACCGTCACCCTGTTCTATCCGGGCCAGTCATCCTTCGAGTGGATCCTGAACAGCCGCGAGCACAGCGGCGCGCGCGCCTTCCTGCGCGCCGGCGATCGCTGCGCGGAGTGCCACGCCAAGGAAGTCAAGGACATGGGGGCAAAGCTCGTGTCGGGACAGAAGGTCGAGACCAGTCCCATTCCCGGCAAGCGGGCGTTCATCGACCTGTCGGTGCAAGCCGCGCACGACGGGGAGAAGCTCTACTTCCGCTTCCAATGGCGCGATGGGCCGCACAATCCGGTGCCGTTCGTGAGCGGCGGCAAGATGGATGCAGACAACAAGGTCAAGCTCGCGGTGATGATCGCCGGCACCGGCATCGAGCGGGTCGAGCAGGCCGGCTGCTGGGTCACCTGTCACCACGATTCGCGCTTCATGCCGGACGCTCCCAAGTCCGATGTGCTCAACGCCAGTCCGTTCGCGCAGACGCTCGACCTGAGCGCGGGCATCACCAAGTATCTTGCCGAGACGCGCGCGCACATCGAGCTGCGCGGGGAGGACGGCAAGCCGCGCGGCGGCGGCCTCAATCTCAAGAGCAGTGAGGAGATCGCCGGCCTCGCCAAGAAAGGCGCGTTGATGGACCTCATCCGCTTCCGGTCCGGCCAGGCGCCGGAGAACGGACATGTGATCGAGCAGCGTTTCAACACGGGCGGTGTGCCGGTTGAGGCGCACGGCGAACTGCAGGGCGAGGTGTGGACCTTGGTGATGAGCCGGCCGCTCAAGTCCGACAAGCCCGGGGACATCAGCATCGAGCCGGGCAAGATCTACACCGTCAATTTCGCGCTGCACGACGACTACACCGCGGCGCGATTCCATCACGTTTCGCTCGAAATCCGCTTCGGCGTCGATGCCAAGGAGGCCGAGATCAATGCGATCAGGCGCTAGAGGCGGCGCCGGATTGCGCTGAGGTGAGATGAACCGTGCAGGCTCTGGCGAACGGCATATCGCGCGCACTCGTTGCCGGTCTCATCGCTGGCGCCGGCGCGACAGTTCGGGCCGCAACCCTCACCGACGCCGAGCGGAGCCAAATCTGCGCCGAGGCCACTGAGCGCTATCGGCAGATTTTCGGCAAGGCGCCGGGCGAGGAGCCGTTCGTCGTCGTCCTGATGTACCGGGACAATTTCTGCCCGGCCGCCCTGACGGTGCAGCAGGGCACCACCTTGCGCTGGGTCAATGTCGATCGGCGCACTTCCCATAGTGTTTGGTTCAAGGAGGCTGGCAGGCCGGAATCGGAGCGCACCTTCCCGGAGGAGTTCGTCACCATGACGATCGACCTGCCGCCCGGCGAGTACCCGTATCTGTGCGGTCCGCACTGGGAACGGGAGGGAATGGCCGGCCGGCTCACGGTGACGGAACGTTAGCCATGGCGATCGGCAAGGTATTTTTGGTCGGCGCGGGCCGGTTCTTTTTATCATCGGCCGGGTCGCGGCGTTCGCGGCAGAGTGGCAAGGGCGCGAAGATGAGAGGTCGAGCAACGATGCGGCCGTGGTGGCCTAGCGCGCTCGCGCTGGTCGCGGTGGCCGCTCAACCGGCGATCGCCGGCGGGCCGACGCCCGATCCGGCAGGTCTTGCCAATCTCGTGCGGCAGGACTGCGGCTCCTGCCACGGCCTGACGTTGAAGGGCGGGCTCGGCAAGCCGCTCACGGCGGATCGCCTCCGGCACTGGGATCGCGCCCAGCTCATCCACATCATCCTTGACGGGGTGCCGGGCACGCCGATGCCGGCGTGGCGGCCCTTGTTGACGGAGGCGGAGGCGGCCTGGATCGCCAACGCGCTCAAGACCGGAACCCTGCCATGAGCCGCATGATCACGGCCGCGGTGGCTCTCGCTGCCTTGGTGCTCGCCGCCCCGCTCGCCGCCGACGGGCTGCGCGGCACCGGCGACCTCGGCATCGTGGTCGAGCGCGCCTCCGGCTCGATCCTCATCGTCGACACCAGCAGCCGGACGGCGCTCGCGCGCGTTGCCGGCCTCGGCGATCTCTCGCACGCTTCCGCGGTGTTCTCGCGCGACCAGCGCTACGCCTACGTGTTCGGCCGCGACGGCGGCCTCACCAAAATCGATCTGTTGACCGCAGCGATTGCCAAGCGCGTCATGCAGGCCGGCAACGCGATCGGCGGGGCGATCTCCGACGATGGTTCGCTGGTCGCGGTGTCCAATTACGAGCCGGGCGGCGTGCGCGTGTTCGATGCCGACACGCTCGCGCAGGTCGCCGACATTCCCGCGCCCGCCGTCGACGGCAAGGGATCGAAGACCGTCGGGCTTGTGGATCTGCCGGGCCGCCGCTTCGCCTATGCGCTCTACGATGCCGGCGAGATCTGGGTCGCGGATTTCTCCAAGGGCGGCGGGCCGGCGATCACCCGGCTCGCCGGCGTCGGCAAGCTGCCCTACGACGGCAATGTCACGCCCGACGGGCGCCACTACCTCGCCGGCCTGTTCGGCGAGGACGGCGTCGTTCACGTCGATCTGTGGCGCGAGCCGCTCACGGCCAAGCGCATCCTCGCTGGCTACGGCCGCGGCGAGGCGCCGCTGCCGGTCTACAAGATGCCGCACTTGGAGGGCTGGGCGGCCGCCGGCGGCGTCTTGCTGATTCCGGCGGTCGGCCGCCATGAGCTGATCGCCGTCGACCGCAGCACTTTCAAGGAAGTCGGGCGCGTGGCGGCCCACGGCCAGCCGGTGTTCGCCGTCGCCCGTCCCGACGGCCGCCACGTATGGGTGAACTTCGCCCATCCGCTCAACGACACCATCGACGTGGTCGACGTGATGTCGCTCAAGGTGGTGCACCGCTTCCGGCCGGGGCCGGCGGTGCTGCACATGGAGTTCACGCCGCGCGGCCACGAAGCCTGGGTCTCGGTGCGCGATTCCGATCTCGTGCGGGTCTACGACGCCAGAACGTTCGCCGAGAAGGGGCAGATCAGCGCCCGCAAGCCGTCCGGCATTTTCTTCACGGTGCGCGCGACGAGGATCGGCCAATGACGCTCACCGAGCTCGCGCTGATCGACCGCTGGCAGCGCGACTTCCCGCTCGCCGCGCGGCCGTTCGAAGTCGTCGGCCGCCTGGTCGGCCGCGACGAAGCCGCGCTGATCGCGACCTTCGAAGACCTGCGGCAACGCGGCGTGATCTCGCGCATCGGCGCGGTGGTCAAGCCTCATACGCTGGGGGCGAGCACGCTGGCCGCGCTGCGGGCGCCC
>DATBWJ010000392.1:0-3750 GCA_036514935.1 Xanthobacteraceae bacterium | reverse complement strand
GGCTCGGGCACGGTGTCAGGGGCGTCGAAAGCGAGCTTGGGCAGCCTCCTTGAGCTCACCGCGCGCGGCCGCGAGCCGATCGAGCTGCCGAGCGGCGAGCGGCGTGGCTTTATCGAAGACGGCGACGAGATCATCTTCCGCGGCTTCTGCGGGCGCGAAGGACTTGCACGCATCGGTTTCGGCGAGTGCCGCGCCGTCGTCCTGCCGGCAGCGGTCAAGTAGCCTGGCCAGGATGATCGCTTGCGGCGAGCACGACGCAGCGCGCACGGCGTCCGATCAGGAGTGGGGCGCGACGCCGATAGCTATTGCCAAGCCGTCGGACTTTGTCCTTTGATGGGTTCATTGGGGAGACAGCGCGCTATGAACGCGATGGCGAGAGGCCCGCAGCGGCCGAACAGCGACGAGCAGGGCCGCCATTTCGTGAGGTAATGGCGGCCGACGCCTGTCGTGCCGCGGATCTTGGAGGAGCGATATGCTAAAACGCATCTCAATGAGCCTTGTTGCGCTCGCCGGGACGCTCGCGAGCGTGCAGGCGCAGGAAACCACCGTCAAGGTCGGCACCGCGCGGGCGATCTCGACCGGCGCGACGCTGATCGCGATCGAGCGCGGCTATTTCAAGGAGTTCGGGATCAAGATCGAGCTTGAGCCGATCAACTCCTCGGCGGACGTGATGCCGCTGCTCGCGCAGAACCACTACCAGGTGGTCGAGGGCGGAATCTCAGCGGGCTATTTCAATGCCCTGCAAAAGAACCTTCCCATCACGCTCGCCGCCGATCGCACGTCGTCGCCGCTCGGCCACAACATCATGCTGCGGCCCGATCTGAAGGATCAGATCAAGACAATCAAGGACCTCAAGGGCAAGATCATCGGCAGCAACGGCGCCGGCTCGGTGTCGACCTACGAGACCGGCAAGGTGCTGGAGACGGTGGGGCTCACCATCGCCGACGTCGAGATCAAGATCCTTCCGTTCACCCAGATGGGCTTGGCGCTCAAGAACAAGGCGCTCGACGCCACGCTGCTGATCCCGCCCTTCACCTACCAGACCCGCGATCAGGGCCTCGGGGTCATGTTCATCGATCCCGACGACTATGTGCGGCCGGCGCCCACCGCGCTGGCGGTGAATCTCATCAACACCGATTGGGCCAAGAACAATCCGCAGCTTGTGAAGAACTACTACGTCGCCTACCTGCGCGGGGTGCGCGACTACTGCAATGCCTATCACGGCGGCTCGACGCGCAAGGAGATCATCGACCTCCTGGTCAAGAGCGGCACCGAACGGCGGCCGGAAATGCTCAACGTCTACACCTGGCAGTCGCGCAGCGCCGATGGCCGCATCAATGTCGCCAGCCTCCTCGACATGCAGGAGTGGTACCGCAAGAACAAGTTCACGACCGCGGACTTCCCCGGAGAACGGCTCGTGGACACCACCTACATCGACTACGCCGTGCAGAAGCTCGGACCGTTCGTGCGCGAGAACAAGGACAGCAAGCTGCCCGGTTGCCGGTGATGGACGTCCAGCGGCGCGGCGCTGGCGCCGAGATCAGCCGGCTGCGCAAGGAGTTCGGCAGCGGCGCCGGCCGCGTCGTCGCCATCGAGGAGGTGAACCTCACCATCAGGCCCGGCGAGTTCGTCTGCATTGTCGGGCCGTCGGGCTGCGGCAAATCGACCCTGCTGCGCATCCTGGCGGGGCTCGACCACGCAACCGGCGGCCGCATCAAGGTCGACGCCGCCGGCTGGCCCGTTGCCAACGCCATGGTGTTCCAGGACAGCGGCCTGTTCCCGTGGATGAACGTGGAGAAAAACGTCGCCTTCGGGCTGATGACGCGCGGTGTGCCGGGCGCGGAGATCGCCGCGCGGGTCGAGGCCGCGCTCAGGCTGGTCGGGCTCACGCGCTTCCGCCGCCATTATCCGCACCAGCTCTCCGGCGGCATGCGCCAGCGGGCCGCTATCGCACGCGCGTTCGTGACCGATCCCGGGATGCTGCTGATGGACGAGCCGTTCGCCGCCCTCGATGCGCAGAACCGCACCATCCTGCAGGGCGAGCTGATGCGCATCTGGGAGGAGACCGGCAAGACGATCATCTACATCACTCATTCGATCGATGAGGCGCTGCTGCTCAGCGAGCGCACCGTGGTGATGACCGCTCTTCCCGGGCGCATCAAGGAGATCAAGGACATCCCGTTTCCGCACCCGCGCGACGTGATGGCGCTGTCGGCCTCCCCGGCGTTCGGCGCGCTCAAGCTCGACATTTGGCGCATCCTCGAGGCCGAGGTGATGCGCGCCCGCGCGGAGCTCGAGAAATGAGCGCGAAGGCACGCGAGCGCCTGCTTTACCTGATCTCGCCCATCGGCCTTCTGCTTGCCTGGCAGATTCTGCTGATGATGGGGCTTGGCGACCGCCGCTTCATCCCGGCGCCGACCGACATCGCCGTGCGGTTCTGGGAACTCGCGGCCAGCGGCGATCTCGCCGTCCACACTTCGGTGACCCTCTACCGCGTAATTGCCGGCTTTCTCATCGGCGCGATCCCGGCGGTGGCGATCGGGCTCATCATGGCCATGTTCAATCCGGTGCGCATCTTTTGCGATCCGCTGATCGCTGCGATCTTCCCGATTCCCAAGGTGGCGTTGATGCCGCTGCTGTTGTTGGCGTTCGGCTTCGGCGATGCCTCGAAGATTGCGCTCGTGGCCATCGCGGTGTTCTTTCCGGTGATCGTCAACACCTATACCGGCGCCGCCAACATCGATCGGATCTACTGGGACGTCGCCAAGAACTACGGCGCGAGCTCCTACGTGATGTTCACGCGCGTCGTGTTCTTCGGCGCCCTGCCGCTCATCTTCGCTGGCCTGCGCATCGCGGTCGCGGTCTCGTTCGTGGTGCTGGTCGCCGCCGAGTTCGTCGCCTCCAAGTCGGGCCTCGGCTACCTTATCTGGAACTCGTGGGAACTCCTGCAGGTCGACTACATGTTCGTCGGCATCGTGGTCATCGGCGTGCTCGGCCTCATCACGGCGGTGTTGCTGCAGGAGCTTGAGCGCATCGTCGTGCCGTGGAAGGCGGAGTGACGCCGGCAGGCTCAGCGCCCGCCGACCTGCTTCAGCACCTCGGGCTCGTGGGCGTCGATCAGCACGAAGGCGATGCGGCAGGTCTGCTTGCCATTGTTGACCCAGGCGTGATTGGTGCCCTGCTGCACGAGGATGTCGCCGGCCTTCAGATGCACCGAGGAATCGTCGAGCAGCATGTCGATCTCGCCTTCGAGCACGATGGCATAGTCGATGCTTGCGGTGCGGTGCATGAACGGATGATCGGTGTAGCGGCCCTTGCGGCGCTGCTGCGCGCCCAGGCCCATTTCCGCGGTGAAGGCAGCGTTGTCGAGCCTGATCTCGCCGGTCACCGGCGGGAAGTCGACGACGCGCAAGACGGATCCGTTCGGCGGCGGCGGCACCCCGACGGTGCGCTCGGCGCGGTCCTGGCGGCCGGAGATGTTCGCGGGCGTCTCGTCGGTCACCCACAGCACGGCCGAGGAGACGCCTGAGGCGCGCGGCTTGGATTCGACAATGCCGTCCATCACCACCACCGCCGTGCCGTCCCCGTCGTGACCCGTCACCACCCGCCTGACACCTGTCGTCATGATTGCTATCCCCGATCGCGCCGACTGCGCGAGACGATCTTCTTTACCGGCGCCCGCAGTGTAAAGGCGCCGCCGGCGCCGCGCCCGCGGCGATCGCTCCTCACCAACGAGCCCGGCAGTCGAAC
>DATBWJ010000391.1:0-2497 GCA_036514935.1 Xanthobacteraceae bacterium | reverse complement strand
GGGCGGGGGGCCGACTTGCCCGACGGCGCGCGCGGCAGGCCGGGGGCTGTTCGCGCATCTGGCCGCCGATTCGTGCCGTCATTCTAGCCTCAGCGGGGCGGGTTTTCGTCTTCCGCCTTGAACAGATCCTCGCGCGAGACCGCCTTGTCGGTCACCGCCGCAAGCTCCAGCAGGAAATCGACGACTTTCTCCTCATAGATCGGCGCGCGCAGGCTCGCCATGGCGTGCGGGTTCTTGCGGTAATAGTCCCAGACCTGTTGCTCCTGGCCAGGGAACTGGCGGACGCGCTCGGCCACTGCGCGGCTCAGCTCGTCCTCCGTCACCCTGATATTGTTCTTGTCCCCGATTTCGGCAAGGACCAGGCCGAGCCGAACCCGCCGTTCCGCGATTCCGCGGTAGTCGGCCCGCGCCTTTTCCTCCGTCGTTCCTTGATCGGCGAAGGTGCGACCCTGCGATTCCAGCTCGGCCGTCATGGAGCGCCAGATGTTGTCGAACTCCGCTTCCGCCAGCGTGGGCGGGGGTGCGAACCGGTGCAGCGCATCGAGCTGGTCGAGGAGCGCGCGCTTGACCTTCTGTCGGCTCGTCGCGGCATGTTCGCGCCTGAGCCGTTCCTTGAGGGCGTCCTTGAGCTTGTCGAGCGAGTCCAGGCCGAGCCCCTTGGCAAAGGCGTCGTCGAGAGTGACCTCGCCCGGCGTCTCGATGGCGGAGATCGTCACCTCGAAGGTGGCATCCTTGCCGGCGAGGTCGGAGAGGTAGTTTTTGGGAAAGGTCAGGTCGATGGTGCGGGTCTCGCCGGCGACCATGCCGACGAGCTGGTCTTCGAAGCCGGGGATGAACGTGCTGGAGCCCACGTCGACGGCGATGTCCTTGGCGGTTCCCCCCTTGAAGGGCTCGCCGTTGATCTTGCCCTCGTAGGAGAGCACCACGCGGTCGCCACGGGCGACGGCGCCCTCGCCCTTGGCCTGATAGGGGCGATTTTGGTCGGCGATGCGCTGGAGCGCGGCGGCGACCTCCTCGTCGGTGACCTCCGCGATCGGCCGCTGCAGCGTGATCGATTTGAAATCGGCGAGCGCGATGGGCGGCAGGATTTCCAGGGCGACGGTGTAGGACAGATCGGCGCGGCCGGCCACGACGCTTTCGATCTCGTCCTTGTCCTCGGGCAGCGTGACCTTGGCGTCCGTGGCGAGCTTGTAGCCGTGGTCCTCGATGATCTTGGCGTTGGTCTCGCGCACCACCACCTCGATCGTCTCGGCCATGACCGTGCGCCCGTATAACTTTCTCAGGTGCTCGAGCGGCACCTTGCCCGGGCGAAAGCCGTTGAGGCGGACCCGATCCTTGAGTTCGGCAAGGCGGTCGCCGAGCCGCGCCTCCAGATCGCTCGCCGGGACCACGACCTTGAATTCGTGCCTCAGTCCCTCGGACAAGGTTTCCGTCACGTGCATGGGCCTACCAGTCGATTTGTGCGTTCGGGCGCGCCTGTGCGCGGGGCGAAAAGACGTCCGGGAAATCTTGAGCGTGGTGCGGGCGGAGGGATTTGAACCCCCACGACTTGCGTCACTGGAACCTAAATCCAGCGCGTCTACCGATTCCGCCACGCCCGCCAAGGGCTCGCCCGGCCAGGCGGCGCGCCTTATAGCATAGCGCGCGCGCCGCATAGCACAAAAAGCTTGCCGGCGCCGAGCGCGGTTGTGACCGCGTGAGCGCTCGTGTGATTATCCCCATTCACGGCGCTGCGAAGGCGGGATAACACCCTCGTATCAGGTCCCTCAAATGCGTCACGGCACCACATTCCCGCCGCGATGGCTCGCGACTCGCCGGCGGAACTAGGCGGGCGAGAGCGCCGCCAGCAGCTTGCGGTAGACGGACGGCAGCGCCTCGGGCAAATCCTCCGAGATCAGCCCCGGCCCCACCTCGCTCGCCGCCGCGCCATGGAGCCAGGCGGCGGCCGCCGTCGCCTCGAAGGCCGGCATGCCCTGCGCCAGAAGGCCAGCGATCATCCCGGTCAGCACGTCGCCGCTGCCGGCGGTCGCAAGCCACGGCGGGGCATTGCCGTTGATGGCCGCCCGCTGGTCGGGCGCGGCGATGACCGTGTCGGCGCCCTTGAGCAGCACGACGGCGCCGGTCGCATCGGCCGCTGCGCGCACTTTCTCAAGTTTTGAATTAAATTGAGATTCATCTAATAACTGCCTGAAAAATCGCGTGAATTCTCCATCGTGCGGCGTGAGAATAGTCGCCTCGGGCCGCCCCCTGGTGGCGGCGATGAGCGCGCCCGGGTCGTCACCAAAACTGGTCAGCGCGTCGGCATCGAGCACCACCGCCCGCGGACCGGCGAGCGCCGCCAGCACGAGCGCCTGCGTGGCCGGGCCGACCCCGCAGCCGGGGCCGAGCGCGACGGCGTTGAGCCGGCGATCCTCCAAAAAGCGCGCAAGCTCAGGCCCGCCATCGACCGGTCGCACCATGACGGCGAGGCTCGCGGCGGCGTTGACCGCCAAAGCCT
>DATBWJ010000390.1:0-2844 GCA_036514935.1 Xanthobacteraceae bacterium | reverse complement strand
CCGCCCCGCCGTCGAGGCTATCGGCGCCCTTGCCGCCGATCATCAGGTCATCGCCCTCGCCGCCATCGGCGAAGTCATCACCTTGTCCGCCCACTTCCGTGTCGTTGCCGGTGCCGCCGAACAGGCTGTCGTCGCCGTTGTCGCCGAGGAGCACGTCGTCGTCCTCCTCGCCGTGGAGCTGGTCGTCCCCGCGCCCGCCCGAGAGCACGTCGTCGCCGGCGCCGCCGTAGACCTGATCATCGCCGGTCTCCGTCATCAGGATGACGTCGTCGCCGTCGCCGGAGACCACGATCTTGTCGCCAGGCCCGCCGATCGCGGCGATCACGTCGTCGCTGGTCGCAAACACCACCGCCGTCGCATCGGGCGGAACGCCAGTGAATCCGGAGGCGTCGTTGTAGACGACGGCATCGGAATCGGTGTCGGGAGGCTCGCCGTCCGGCACCGCGCTGGTGTGTGCGGTGGAGTCGGGGTCACCGGTGTAGACTCCGGCGTCTTCCAACATCGCGAGGATTTGGTCGCGGACGCCCGGGTCGACATAGCCGGTGCCGTCGAGCAGGCCGCCTAATTGCGTGCGCGTGAGATCATAGGTCGCCATTTATATCTCCGCTTGGCTACAATGGACTTGAACGCTTCCGCTGTTTGTTGTTGGGGACAGCCCTCGCGTATTGAAGCGCCACGAACCTGACCCGAGTGCTTGCCGCCGCCGTTCCGACCGATCGGACGACTTCGGCGTCGTTGGTTGATTGGGCTTAAGGGCGAACGCGGCGCATCGCATGCGCCCGTTCGCGTGCAGCGCATGGGTGTTGCGCTGAGAACGCTGGCCACGGAGCCGCGCAAGAACGCGACAACAATGTCGATGGAAATCAGCGGTGGCGGCGATCGCCTGGCCGTGCCAGCAACCGCGCGCGTCCACGCCTGTCGCTTCGATCAGCGGTAATCGGTTTTTGGCGATCGCCACGCGCGGCTCTCATCAAGCTCCTCTCCACGTCTCCCGCCGCTGACGTGACGGCGGGATGCGGCGCGAAAATGGCGCGATGATTCAGCTTTGCTAAAATGAAATTCGGATTCCCTGACATCACCGCAACCGGCGCGCGCGCCGACCCTCATGCGCGCATGCGCAGACCGCGTCTAAATCGTTGGTTCTGGTGGCGTCTCGCGCGACATCGCACGGTTGCAGAGCGCGGCGCGGTGGCGTGACACCGGCCTGGAGATCGCGCGGGCGAGTTGCGCGATTGGTTTCGTATTCCTTCGCAGCGGAAAAGCCTTTTGAACCGTTGTCGACTCGATAATTGTGCGACAATTGAAATCGGCCGCATCATACCCGCTGCGAGCGCCGCAACGCGACAAAAGCGATTCGAATTGCAACGTGATTTGCTGACAACGCGATCCCCGATGTGATTGAGCACGCGATTGCGAACCGATGCTGGGCACGCAACATGCTCACGCGTGCGCGCGGCGCGGTGACTTGGCGCAGCCGTGCTCCGTCTTGTTCCAGCGGTAGGGATCGCGCACCAATTCGAACACGGCGCACCAGGCTGCAAGCGAGAGCAGCAGCCATAGGACCGGCAGCAAAGCGAGCGCCCAGGCATGCGCCAACAGGCGGCGGCGCGACAGCCCGAGGAGGCAGAGCGCGGTGGTGACGAGATAGCCGGCGAGGCAGGAGAGCCCGTGCAGGCCAGCGAGCGCAACGGCCGTCGCGTCATCCGCCGCGCCGAGCACAGGCTGGCCGGTTGCCGCAGCGTGGATGAGCGCAGCCAGAAACAGCGGATGCACCAGCGCGGCCACGACGGTGCCGCCGACCGTGAGCTGAAAGGCGAGAAAGGCGGACAGCGGAAGCTCGCGGGCAAGGCTCACCGGCGCGCGCATGTGGACGATCCAGGTCTGCATCCAGCCCTTGAACCAGCGCGTGCGTTGCCAAAGCCACGCCGCCACTCCGACCGGCGCTTCCTCAAACGTCGTCGAGGCGATGACGCCCATCCGGTGTCCAAAGCGCGCCAGCCGCACGCCGAGATCGGCGTCCTCGGTCACGTTGTAGGGATCCCACCCGCCGATCGCGCGCAGGACGGCGGTGCGGAAGTGGTTCGACGAACCGCCGAGCGGGAACGGCAGGCGGCATGCCGCCAGCGCAGGCAAGAAGACATCGAACAGGCCGCAATATTCCGCCGCGAACAGCCGCGTCAGCCAATCGTCCGCCGCGTTGTAGATGCTCAGGCGCGCCTGCACGCAAGCAAGCTCGGGCTCCTGGCGAAAGCGCTCGAGCGCCCGCCGCAACTGGTCCGGCTCGGGTCGGTCCTCCGCGTCATAGACGGCGGTGAAGGCGCCGCGCGCAAAAAGGAGTGCGGCGTTGAGCGCCTTCGGCTTGGTGCGCGGATCGCCGCGCGGAGCCATCACGACCTCGTAGGGCGGCCCCAGATCGAGCGCGGCGATGGCCGCGCGCGTGGCGAGGTCGTCGCTTTCAAGGACAAGCTTGATGTCGAGCTTCTCGCGGGGATAGTCGAGCGCATCGAGCGCGGCCACCAGACCTTCGACCACCGCGGCCTCGCGGTAGAGCGCAACGATGATAGTGTAGGTCGGCAGGCGATCGTCAGCCAGGGCGGGCGCGCGCCGCGGCGCCTCTTTCGGGGTCAGGAAGCCGATCAGCCGCAGCGCGATCCACGCGAGAAACACCAGGGCGAGCGCCGCACCGACCGTTGTCTGCGTCGCTGCCGGCGCAAGCCACATAGCCGCGGCAAGCCCTGCGCCGATCAGCGCCCAGCGGAGCGCGCGAGGCTCGCCGCGCGCTGCACACAGATCGGGCCGGGTGCAGCGCAGTTCCTCGGCGGCCTTGTGGGTGATCGCGCGCGT
>DATBWJ010000389.1:0-9275 GCA_036514935.1 Xanthobacteraceae bacterium | reverse complement strand
GGGGCGCCAGTTCTCGCGCGCTAAATGGTCGTCAGCACCGAAAAACGCTCGCCGCGGCGGCGGTGCGCCAGCACGTCCGCGGCGGCCTCCGACACGTCAAGCCCGTCGACCTGCGCCGAAAACGGCCCGCGCCGGCAGGCTTCGATCATTTCCCCCACCGCCTCGGGTGCTCCCGCGATCACGCTCTCCACGGTGCCGTCACGGCGGTTGCGCACCCAGCCCTCCAGCCCGAGCAGCAGCGCCTGATCTTCGACGAACGCGCGATAGCCGACGCCGTGCACGAGGCCGCGCACCACCACGCGCCGGATCACCTGCGCGCCCATGCGATTTCTCCCGTTTCCGGCGCTCGCGCGCTTCTGAGGCCGGATGGCGCCCAGCGTTCCAGCGAGCGAGCATAGTCCGCCGGCAGGCCCCATTCGCGCGCTGCTGCGACGACGGCTTCGAGATAGCCGGGCCGGGGGCGGCCCCGCGCACGCGCGCGCGCGACATAGACAAGCACCGCGACGCGCCGCCCTTGCGCCCGCACCGGCAATACGCGGCAGCGGTAGAGGCCGCTGTCGATGCCTTCATAGGCATTGAGCACGGCAATATCGCGCGGGGTGAGCCGCCACAATATGCCGTGCACCATTTCACCCGGCTGCGCGATCACCGAGGCATAGCCATCGGCGGTGATGACGAAGCGATGATCATCGAGAACGGCCGGCCCGACCGCCCGCGCCGATGGGCACCGCATGCCCATCAGCGCCCGGCTCATGTTCGATCCGTAGGCAAAGTAGGCGGTCATTCCTGCGCGCCGACGAGCGCACGCGGCTCAGTCATCGTCATCGTCGTCGTCGTCCTTGTCCGTTTCCTCCTCGTCCTGCTCATCGTCCTCGTCATCCCAATCATCCTCGTCGTCCTCGCTCTCCTCACGCCGGTCGCGAGGCCCATTGATGGCGTCGTCGATGGTCAGAGTGCCGCTGTCCTCGAGCTTTCGCCCTTCCACGTCCCTGCGCATGCATGCCCTCCATCGTTGGCAGTCTCGGACGCGCTTGCTGCGAATATCCTGGTCTCGCCCAGGTGCGGTGCAAATGACAAGGCGCGGCGCGGCGGCCCCGACGTTCTGGGCGATCCAACGTCGCTCAGGTCCGGCGCGCGCGTGGCCTTCCAGCCATCATTGCATTGTCGGTTGTCGCAAAAATGTCAACGAGCGGTCAGGCAAAATCCATGATCACCGCATCGACCGCCAAGCTGTCGCCGGGCCTGACGTAGATCGTTTTCACCACGCCATCGCGTTCCGCGCGCAGCACGTTTTCCATCTTCATCGCTTCGACCACCGCCAGCGTCTCGCCCGCCCTTACCTCCTGACCCTCGGCCACGTCGATCGAGCGCACGAGGCCCGGCATCGGACACACCAGCTTGTTGCCGGTGTCCGCTTTTGCCTTCGCCGGCATCAGCCGCGCCGCGCCTGCCTCGCGCTCCGTGTAGACAAACGCGTTGACCTCGACGCCGTGATGGGACAGCCAGAACCCGTTGAGGATCGGGCGCACCTGCACCGCGATCGGCGCGCGGTCGATCGTCCCCGACCATACCGGCTCGCCCGGTTTCCACGATGATTCCAAAAGGTGCGGGCGCCCTTCCTTGCCATGGGCGATGAACCGTACGGCAATGGCGGGGCCCTCGCGGGTGACGGTGAGCGCGATCTCCGTCTCATTGAGCCACACGGCGCGCCGGCGCTCCCGCGTCACCGCGCGGCCGATCATTTGGCCTGAGATGCGCCGCTTGCGCTCGCCCATCACGTGATCGATGGCGGCGGCGACGGCGGCAATGGTCTCAGCGCGCGCGCCCTCGGGCGCGATCGCGTGGAACCCGCGCGGGTATTCCTCCGCAATGAATCCGGTCGACAGATTTCCGGCGCGCCAGCGCGGGTGCTGCATCAGCGCCGACAGGAAGGGGATGTTGTGGCGCACGCCCTCGATCACGAAGGCGTCGAGGGCGTGTGCCTGGGCCGTGATCGCCTGCTCGCGCGTCGGCGCGTGCGTGATGAGCTTGGCAATCATCGGGTCGTAGTAGATCGAGATTTCGCCGCCCTCGTAGACGCCGGTATCGTTGCGCACCGTTACGTCGGCGCTCGCCTCCACAGGCGGACGGTACCGGGTCAGCCGCCCGATGGAAGGCATGAAATTGCGATAAGGGTCCTCGGCGTAGACGCGGCTCTCGACGGCCCAGCCAGCGAGCTTGACGTCGCTCTGGCTGATCCGGAGTTTTTCGCCCGCCGCCACGCGGATCATCTGCTCGACCAGATCGATGCCGGTGACAAGCTCGGTCACCGGATGCTCAACCTGCAGGCGGGTGTTCATTTCGAGGAAGTAGAAGCTCTTGTCCTGGCCGACCACGAACTCGACCGTGCCCGCGGAATCGTAGCCAACCGCCCTCGCGAGCGCGACCGCCTGCTCGCCCATCCTGCGGCGGGTAGCCTCGTTAAGGAGCGGCGAGGGAGCCTCTTCGACCACCTTCTGATTGCGCCGCTGGATCGAGCATTCGCGCTCGCCGAGATGGATCACGCTGCCGTGCTTGTCGCCGAGCACCTGGATTTCGATGTGGCGCGGATTGGCGATATATTTCTCGACGAACACCCGGTCGTCGCCGAACGAGGACATCGCCTCCGAACGCGCGCGCGCCAATCCCTGCGCGACCTCGGCGGCGGAATACGCAATGCGCATGCCCTTGCCGCCGCCGCCCGCCGAGGCCTTGATCATCACCGGATAGCCGATCTCCTCGGCGACTTGCACGGCTTGCCGCTCGTCGGCGACCACGCCGAGATAGCCCGGAACGGTCGAGACCCTCGCCTTGGCGGCGATCTTCTTCGACTCGATCTTGTCGCCCATGGCCGCGGTGGCGGCGGGGTTCGGCCCGATGAAGACGATCCCGGCCTCCGCGAGCGCCGTGGGAAAGGCCTCGCGCTCCGACAGGAATCCGTACCCCGGATGGACGGCCTCGGCCCCGCTCCTCTTGCAGGCCTCGATGATCTTCTCGATGACGAGGTAGCTTTCGGCGGCCGGTGCCGGCCCGACCTGCACGGCCTCGTCCGCCATCTCGACGTGGAGCGCATCCTTGTCGGCGTCGGAATAGACCGCAACGGTCTTAATCCCCATGCCTCGCGCGGTCTTGACGATCCGGCAGGCGATTTCGCCGCGATTGGCGATCAGAATTTTCTTGAACATCCTATGGCCGACTTGGGCATGTTGGACGAGCGTTTGCGTTGCTTTCGACGGAAAGTCAACGGCGCGTCGCGGCTACAAGCGCCAATGTTGCCCACGGCACGGCGCACGCCGCCAGCACGCAAGCCATGAGCGTGACCATGATCTCGCGCTTTGGTGCGACGAACTGGATTTTCTCCGCGCGGCGCTGAAGACGGACGATCTTGGCCGCCGGCGCGCTGGCGCGTCCGGGGGCAAGGACTTATATTCCGGCTGCGATACCAACAATCCGTTCCCCGCAACCGACAACAAGGAGGCGTGCGATGGCATTGGCAATTGGCGATACGGCCCCGGACTTCGAGGCTGAGACGACGCAGGGCAGAATCCGCTTTCACGACTGGATCGGCAGTTCGTGGGTGGTGCTGTTCTCGCATCCCAAGGATTTCACGCCGGTCTGCACCACCGAACTCGGCTACATGGCGAAGATCAAGCCGGAGTTCGACCGGCGCGGCGTGAAGATCATCGGGCTCTCGGTCGACCCGGTCGACAACCATGCGAGGTGGGCAGACGACATCAAGGAGACGCAGGGATTTGCGCCGAACTACCCGATGATCGGAGATCCCGAACTGAATGTAGCAAAGCTCTACGGCATGCTGCCGGCGGCCGTCTCGGGCGAGGCAACCAAGCGCACGGCCGCCGACAACCAGACCGTCCGCAACGTGTTCGTCATCGGGCCGGACAAGAAGATCAAGCTCATTCTTATCTACCCGATGACGACGGGTCGCAACTTCGACGAGGTGTTGCGCGTCATCGACTCCATGCAGCTGACCGCCAAGCACAAGGTGGCGACGCCGGTCAACTGGAAGCAGGGCGAGGACGTGATCATCGCGGGCTCGGTCTCCGATGAGGAGGCCAGGAAGACCTACCCGCAAGGCTGGAAGGCGCCGCGGCCCTACCTGCGTATCGTGCCGCAGCCGAACCGGTAAGCGACCTGCCCGCCGTGAGGGGCGCGGCGCTGGCCGCGCCCTTTCCTTTCCGATCCGCCCCGCCTGAGGCTGGAACCCCGCATGGCCGCCGCCGAGCTACCCGCATTCGCCGCACTCATCGGCATGAAACTCACCCATCTTTCGCTCGATCGCGTGACGGCGGAGCTTCCCGTTCGCGACGAACTCACCAACGGTCTGGGCGTGCTGCACGGCGGCGCCGTGATGGCGCTGGCGGACAACCTGGGAGGGCTTGCTACCTTGGCCAACATGCCGGACGACGCCATGACCACCACCATCGAAAGCAAGACGAACTTCCTTGCTCCCATTCCGCTCGGCGACACCGCGCGGGCGGAGTGCACGCCGCTGCATCGCGGCCGCTCCACCATGGTGTGGCAGACGCGGATCACCCGCGGCGACGGGCGGCTGGCTGCGGTTGTGACGCAGACGCAGTTGGTGGTACCGGCGAAGTCCGAATAGGGCGACATGAAGGGGCCGTTTGCGACGAGGCCAGAGCGACGGCACGAGGAGCTGATACGCGCTCGCTCGTGAAAATCGTCGGACGCCGGTTCGGCAGTCTCCTCGCTGTCGGTCGGACGGGCAACCGCCTCGCCGGCGAAAGCCCGAGCCAACCTCCGGCAGAGTACAGCCGCGTGCTGTTGGTGCGCTCGGAGAGATTCGAACTCCCGACCCTCAGATTCGAAGTCTGATGCTCTATCCAGCTGAGCTACGAGCGCCGCCGGCCGTCGGCGTAGCACCGGCGCCCTTATACGTGATGGCCTGGCGTCAATCCAAATCCTGTGATGGCAGGACGGCGGGGGCCCGCGCAGGCAACGAGCTCTTGGTCCGCCTCATGCCGCCATGGCGGCGAGGATGCGCGCCCAGCTCCGCGCGCCCTTGTGGAATGAGGTGAGGTCGAACTTCTCATTGGGCGAATGCACGCGGTCATCATCGAGCGCAAAGCCGACCATGATCGTGTCCATGCCCAGCACGCGCTTGAAGTCGGCGACGATCGGGATCGACCCGCCTTCCCCGACGGCAATGGCCTTGCGGCCCCATTCCTCGGCAAGCGCTGCGCGCGTCTCGGCAAGCACTGGGCTGTCGAACGGCAGCTCAACAGCCGGCGCCAGGGTAAAGTTCTGGAACTCGACCTTGCAGTCGATCGGCAGCCGTTCGCGCACGAAAGCGTGAAATGCCGCGCGGATGCCGGCCGGGTCCTGGGCGCCGACCAGGCGAAACGACACCTTGGCCATGGCCGTGCCGGGAATCACCGTCTTTGCGCCCTCGCCGGTATAGCCCCCGACGATGCCGTTGATCTCGGCGGTCGGGCGCGTGGCGATCTGCTCGATCACCATGCGGCCCGTCTCGCCCGCCGGCGCCTGGAGGCCGACCGGCCCCAAAAACTCCTCGGCGCTCAGGTTGAGGCTGGCGAGATCAGCCCTGATATCGGCAGGCAGCTCGCGGACCCCTTCGTAGAAGCCGGGGATGGTGACGCGGCCGTTTTCGTCGTGCAGGGCGCCGAGGATTTTCGACAGGACGCGGATCGGGTTTTGCGCCGCGCCGCCGAACAGGCCGGAATGCAGGTCGCGGTCCGCGCAGCTAAGCCGGACCTCCTCGTAGAGAAGGCCGCGCAGCGAGGTGGTGACCATCGGCGTATTTGGATCCCACATGCTGGTGTCGCACACGAGCGCGAGGTCCCCCCGCAGTTCGGCCGCATGGGCCTGCACGAAAGCGAACAGATGGTTCGAGCCGCATTCCTCCTCGCCTTCGATCATCATGGTGACGGGCAAGGGCAGCGTGCCGGTCACCGTCTTGAAGGCGCGGCAGGCCTCGACGAAGGTCATGAGCTGACCCTTGTCGTCGCAGGCGCCGCGCCCCACGATCACCCGCCGCCCGTCCGCCAAGGCGGCAATGCGCGGTTCGAACGGCGGGGTTTCCCACAATTCGAGCGGATCGACCGGCTGCACGTCTTAGTGACCGTAGAACAAGACCCGCGGGCCGTTGCCGCCCGCCGCCTTGCCGACCACGACCGGATGTCCCGCGGTCGCGCGCACGCTCGTCTCGAATCCGAGCCCGTCGAGGTCCTTTGCGACAAACTCGGCGGCTGCGCGGCAGTGGCTCGCGTAAGCCGGATCGGTCGAGATCGAGGCAATGCGCAGGAAGTCGAACAATCGCGCGAGCGCGTTGTCGAGATCGGCGTCGATGCGATCCAGAACGGCGGGCAGCGCCTGTGACGGGGTCATGGCCTCCTCGTTTCCTGGGCAAAACCGGGTGCGCGACGCTAACGCAGAATGCCCCCGAGCGTCCCGCGCACAATGGCGCGCCCGACCGAGCCGCCGGCCACGAGCCGGTGCCGGTTGGCCAACGCGAGCGTCCGGAACTCCCGCTTGCTGCCCTTGCCGATGAAAATCTTGCCGTTCTGATCAGGATTCATCGTGCTGCTTCCTGCGTGACGCAGAAACGAAGGCCCCGGTTACACTCGGGTTTGCCCCTGGGTTGTTATAAAGGCTCCACCGTCCGTCCGCTACCGCTGCATCCTCCGCGCGCCTAAACACGCGCAAGCACGTCGACCGTTTCGATTTTATTTTTTGAGGCATGTTGCAAGAGCGCACTTGCTTCACCGGATCGCGAGGATAAAGATGCCTGCCGCCCGCCGGAATTGTCAGGGCCTTGAGGCCGCCATGAGCGAGTTGGTCGATCGGGTCGTTTCAAATGTGGGACTCGACCGACCGACCGCCGAGAAAGCCGTCGGAATCATTCTCGATTTTCTGTCCACGGAAGGTCCAGCCGACAAGGTGCGCGACTTGCTCGCTGGCTTGCCAGGCAGCGAGGCCTTGCTGCAGGCGGCGCATGACGACGGCGGCGCGCACGCCAGCGTCGGTGGAATCATGGGTGTGGGGAGCAGACTGATGGCCGCCGGATTGAACATGGGCGAGATTCAGAGCGTGACGCGCGAGCTCATGGCTCATTGTCGCGAACGAGGCGCTGGGGACACGCTCGCCGATATTGCCAGCGCCATTCCGGGCCTCAGTCAGTTCATGTGACACCCCCGCAGGCGATTGCTCACCAGCCGAAAGCGGAGAATGTGATGACCTATTCGATTTCCGAGCTGGACCGCTGCGGGTGCGAAGCCGCCCATGTGAGGCTCTTGAAGTCCGTGCGGATTCGCACGACCGAGCGTTTGCTCGATGTGGCCAAGAGCCCGAAAGGGCGCAAACAGCTGCGGACGAAGACAGGGATCAACGAGAGGCTCCTCCTGCGCTGGGCCAACACGGCGGATCGCATGCGCATCAAGGGTGTCGGCAAGGAGAATGCGGAGTTGCTGGAGGCCGCCGGCGTCAACACCGTCCGTGAACTCAAATACCGCAACCCGGCCAAGCTCGCCGCCGCGATGAGGGCCGCCAACCGGAAGCGAAAGCTCGTCAGCATCCTTCCCTCCGAGGCCACGGTCGGGCGCTGGATCGAGGAGGCCAGGCGGCTGCCCTTGAAAATCTCGTATTAGCCCTTCGCCGCCTCGGCGCGATCGGCGGGTCGAAGCAGCCCGGTGCCGGGCGTTGCCTTGACAGCGGTGCCGCGACCGCGCAAAGCGACCGGGATGACCTTGCATGCGACATCGGCTGCCCGGACCGCGCCGCTGGCTGCGCTTTTGGGCCTGGGGCGCCCACTCGTCATGGGCATCCTCAACGTGACGCCGGACTCCTTTTCCGACGGCGGCAAGTTCCTTGATCCGACGGCCGCCGTGGCCCATGCGCGACGGATGGCCGAGGAAGGAGCCGACATCATCGACATCGGCGCGGAATCCTCGCGTCCCTACGGCGACGCCATGCCGGTGGCCGCCGAGGAGGAGCGGCGGCGACTGGACAAGGTGTTGCCGGAGGTCGCGCGGTTGGGACCGCCGGTCTCCATCGATACAATGAAGGCGCGGGTGGCGGATTGGGCGCTTTCGGCCGGCGCTTCGATCGCCAACGACGTATGGGGCCTGCAGCGCGACCCCGACATGGCGCGGGTGGTGGCCGCGCACCGGGTGCCGGTGATCGTGATGCACAACCGCGAAAAGCCTGACGCGGTCGACATCATGGCCGACATCGCGGCCTTCTTCGCCCGCTCGCTCGACATCGCCCTGCGCGCCGGCATCGCGCGCGACTGCATCGTGCTCGACCCCGGCATCGGCTTTGGCAAGACCCCCGAGCAGAGCATGACGGTGATCGCGCGGCTCGCCGAGCTGAAGACCTTCGGGCTGCCGCTGCTCGTCGGCGCCTCGCGCAAGCGCTTCATCGACCGCGTCTCGCCCGCCCCGCCCGACCGCCGCCTGGGCGGCTCGATCGCTAGCCACGTGATCGCGGCGCTCCATGGCGCGGCGATCATCCGCACCCACGACGTCGCCGAGACGGCGCAGGCTCTGAAAGTCGCCGACGCCATCCGAGGCATGCGATGAATGACCGCATCTTCGTCACCGGTCTCGTGGTCCATGCCCACCACGGCGTGATGGAGCACGAGAGCAGGGTCGGCCAGCGCTTTGTGATCGACCTCGAACTAAGCCTTGATCTCAGTGACGCCGTGCGCACGGACAAGGTGGCCGATACCGTGTCTTACAGCGCCATCGTCGAAACCGCGATGAAGGTGTTCACCACCCGAGCCTACCGACTGATCGAGGCAGCCGGCGGGGCGGTCGCCGATGCCATTCTGGCCGATTTCCCCCGTGTCGAGGCGGTCCGCATTACCGTGCACAAGCCGCACGCCCCGATCGCCGCGATTTTCGAGGACGCCGGGGTGACGATCACGCGGAACCGCCATGGCTGACGCGCTGATCGCGCTCGGTGGCAATATCGGCGAGGTGCGGGCGACGCTCGACCGCGCCGTCGAACTCTTTTGCGACCAGGAGACCGTGCGGCTCATCGAGCGTTCGTCCGATTACCGCACGCCGCCGTGGGGCATCGAGGATCAGCCGCCCTTCATCAACCTGTGCATCGCCGTCGCGACCGAGCTTTCTCCGGGCGCGCTCCTGGAGCGGGCGCTGGCGGTCGAACGAGCGCTCGGGCGCGATCGCTCGCAGAGCGTGCGCTGGGGTCCGCGCTTGATCGACATCGACATCATTTCCTATGACGACCTCGTG
>DATBWJ010000388.1:0-4247 GCA_036514935.1 Xanthobacteraceae bacterium | reverse complement strand
CCGGCGCCGCCTCCGCGCGCGCGGCGAGATCGGCGATTTCGGAGAGGCGGTCGCCCAGCACACGACCGAGCGCTTCGCCTTCGTGGCGCCGCATCTCGACCAGGCTCGTCAAGGCGGCATCGAACCCGGCGACGACCGCATCCTCGGCGGCGCGCCGCTCGTCCTCGCGCTCCTGTGCATCGACGACCTCGATCACGCCCTTCACGCCGAGGATGCCGTCGAGCCGCGCCGGCTCCGCCTCGATGCGGTCGGCCAGGCTGCGCAACGCGGTGAGCACGGCTTCGAGCACCGGCTCGTTGACCCGCACCACCGGCGGGACGCCCTCGCGTTCGACCGTCAGCGTCGCCTGCACGGCGCCGCGCGCGAGCCTGTGCGCCGCCCGACCGCGCGCCGCAATCTCGATCGCATCCCAGCCCGGCGGCAGGCGCAGCCGCACGTCGAGCCCCTTGGCGTTGACCGATTTCACCTCCCAGCTCCAGGCGTAGCTGCCCGACACGCCTTGGCTGCGCGCGAATCCGGTCATGCTCGACAGCGCCATGGCGATCTCGCCACTCGAATCGGGAATGCGCACGACATTAGCGCACTTTCAGGCTGAGTGGACACCGGTCAGCCGCCCGGAAAGTGCGCCAATTTTTGATTCTAGAGCGCATTCGGGCGCAAAACCGGTTTCCACTTTTGCTGAATGCGCTCTAGCATTTTCCTCGCGCACGCCACTGTTGACGCCGCCGGCGCACCATCGCCGCAGGCGCGGCGCGCGCTCGCCGCCCGCCTGCGGGCTATTGCGCGCGTGCGCGCGGCGTCTGGTTCTGGCTCTGCGCCGCGGGCGGGGCAAGCTGGCGCGGCGGGGCTGGTCGGCGCGGACGGGCCATCGGGGTGGGCGGGGGATCGGCGCTCGGCGGCGAGGCGCTTTCCTCGGCGGTGGCGGGCGAGGCGGCCCCGTTCTGCTGCTGTTCAAGCTCGCGCAGCTTGGCCACGTTCTTCTGGTGCTGATCGAGGTTTTCCGCAAACGCGTGGCCGCCGTTGCCGTCGGCAACGAAATAGACTTCCTTGGTGCGCGCCGGGTTCGCCGCCGCCTCGATCGATGCGCGCCCGGGATTGGCGATCGGGCCGGGCGGCAGCCCGTCGATCGTATAGGTATTGTAGGGCGTCGGCTGCACGATCTCGTTGCGCATGATCGGGCGGCCCAGCGATCCCTTGCCCCCGACCAGCCCATAGATGATCGTGGGGTCGGACTGCAGCCTCATCTTCTGCTTGAGCCGGTTGACGAACACCGCGGCAACCCGCGAGCGCTCCTCCGGCCGTCCGGTCTCCTTCTCGATGATGGAGGCGAGGGTGACCAGCTCCTCGGGCGATTTCAGCGGCAGATCGGAGGCGCGGCGCTCCCAGGTCTCCATCACCAGCCGGCGCTGCGCCTGCTGGAGGCGCTGGATCACCTGCTCGCGCGGCGTGCCGCGCGGGAAGCGGTAGGTCTCCGGCAGCAGCGATCCCTCGCGCGGGACCTCGCGGATGTTGCCGGTCAGCACATCCGCCTCGAGCAGGCGCTGCACGATCTGTTCCGACGTCAGGCCCTCGGGGATGGTGATGGCATGCTGGACAACCTTGCCTTCGCTGATGATGCCGATGACCTCCTGCAAGCTCGCCTGCTTGGGGAACTGATATTCGCCGGCCTTGACCTCGCCGCCGCGCGCCTTCATCACCAGGGCGGTCACCACGAAGCTCCACGGCTGGTCGATAACGCCTTCGCGCTCGAGCACGTCGGCGACCTCGCGAATGCCGGCACGCGGAACGATCACCACCTTGTCTTCTGCCAGCGGCCCGCGCGCATCGAACCGGCTCTTGCCGATCATGACGGCAGCGCCGGCCGCGATTGCGAGCATGATCAGGATGGTGAACACGGCGTTGCCCGCCACGACCATCGGATGGCGGGCGCTGGCCGATCGGCGGGTGGGCATGGGTACCCGTTCGGGCTCGAGCGCGGCGCGCGGGCTTTTCAGCTGGATGCGCTTTTTCTCCGGCTGCGGCTGAGGGCCGGCCTCCGGCGCGCCCGCCGTGTCGGGCTCGGGCACCCGGTCGGCCGGCGCGGCCTCGTCGGCCGCTTTGTCCGGGCTTGCCCCGCTCTTGCGGCGCCAAAGCATGTGGCCCTCCACGTGGGGAACTCACGGTACACCCGCGAGGCTGCCGACGGAAGTTATCCTCAAATATGGCGAAAGGGTGTGGCGCCGGGCCAGCCCGCCGTGCCGGCTTGCGCAACGCGCTCGGTCCCGCGCACGGGCTGCACGGCTAGCTTTCGAGGCGGCGGAAGATCAGCGAGGCGTTGGTGCCGCCGAATCCGAACGAGTTCGACAGCACGACATTGATCTCGCGCTTGCGCGCGTGATGGGGCACGAGGTCGATGGCGGTCTCGACCGAGGGATTGTCGAGGTTGAGAGTCGGCGGCACGACCTGGTCGCGCAGCGCGAGAAGCGAGAAGATCGCCTCGACCGCCCCCGCCGCCCCCAGCAGATGACCGATCGAGGACTTCGTCGACGACATCGAGATGCGGCCAGCGGCGTTGCCGATGACGCGCTGCACCGCGCCGAGCTCGATCTCGTCGCCGAGCGGCGTCGAGGTGCCATGGGCGTTGATGTAGTCGATCTCGGCAGGCGAGATGCCCGCGCGCTTGATCGCCGCCATCATGCAGCGATAGGCGCCGTCGCCATCCTCCGCCGGAGCGGTGATGTGGAAGGCATCGCCGGAAAGGCCGTAGCCGATCACCTCGCCATAGATTTTCGCGCCGCGGGCCTTGGCGTGATCGAGCGCTTCGAGCACAACGACGCCGGCGCCCTCGCCCATGACGAAGCCGTCGCGATCGCGATCGTAGGGACGCGAGGCGCGCTCGGGCGTGTCGTTGAAGTTGGTCGAGAGCGCGCGGCAGGCGGCAAATCCGACCATGCTCACGCGATGGAGCGGCGACTCGGTGCCGCCCGCCACCATGACGTCGGCATCCTCGAGCGCGACCAGGCGCGCGGCGTCGCCGATCGCATGAGCGCCGGTCGAGCATGCCGTCACCACCGCGTGATTGGGGCCCTTGAGCCCGAATTGGATCGACACGTAGCCGGCGGCAAGATTGATCAGGCGGCCGGGAATGAAGAACGGGGAAATGCGGCGTGGCCCGCGCTCGCGCAGCAGCTGCCCCGCGTCGGCGATGCCGCCGATGCCGCCGATGCCGGAGCCGATCATCACGCCGGTGCGGGTCTGCTCCTCGTAGGACTTCGGCATCCAGCCGGCGTCTTCGAGCGCCTGGCGGGCGGCGCACATCGCGAAGACGATGAACTCGTCGACCTTGCGCTGCTCCCTCGCCTCCATCCAATCGTCGGGATTGTAGGTACCGTCGCCGCCATTGCCGCGCGGGATCTGCGTCGCGATCTTGCAGGCGATGTCGGAAACGTCGAAGGATTCAACCTTGCGTGCGCCGCTCTCGCCGGCGATGAGCCGGCGCCAGGTTGCCTCGACCCCGCAGCCAAGGGGCGTGACCATCCCCAGTCCGGTGACGACGACACGTCTCATGCCTCAATTCCCGTCCCGGCCGCCAAACCGGTTCAGGCTACATCTAGAGCATTTTGCGGCGAAGTGGGAACCGGTTCGCGGCAGAAAATTACGACAAATTGAAAGAAGCGCGGCCGTTGGCAAGGCTTTATGCGCGCCTGTCGCGGCCGCGATCCTTCCTGCAGCGCAGGGATGTCAAAATGCGATGTAGGTAATGGTGACCTTTGCGATGGGCGGCGATCAATCGGCGAGCGGCGTGGCCGTCGGCCAACTCAGCTTTTTGCGTTCTTTTCGAGGAACTTGACGGCGTCGCCGACGGTCAGGATGGTTTCGGCCGCATCGTCCGGGATCTCGCAGCCGAACTCCTCCTCGAAGGCCATGACCAGCTCGACCGTGTCGAGGCTGTCGGCGCCCAGGTCGTCGATGAAGCTCGCGCCCTCCACCACCTTGTCAGGTTCGACGCCGAGGTGCTCCACGACGATCTTCTTCACCCGCTCGGCAATGTCACTCATCTCCAAGACCTCGTGCGTTTCGAATTGCCGGCCGCGCAGCCAAGCCGCCGCAGCCTCGTCGTGGCCGATCATGGTTGGTTGTGGTCCACCCGAGGGCGATTTGCAACTGCCGCAACCCTCGCCACCCCCAGCCCGGGGTTCGGTTATCACACTTCACATGCCTTGGCCAGCGTGGCCGGGCGTCATGCCAGGCAGCGAATTCACTGCGCA
>DATBWJ010000387.1:0-4579 GCA_036514935.1 Xanthobacteraceae bacterium | reverse complement strand
GCCTCGCGGATGAACATGGCCTTGAGCGCCGGGATGCGCTCGACCACGCCCAGGCCGACATCGCGCGCCAGCCGCAGCACGTCGGAGCGGTTGGAGAACAATCGATTCAATCCATCGGTGGCAACGCCCATGGTCATGGTGTCGAAGCGCCGCCAGCGCTGGTAGCGCTCGAGCACGTCGCGGCCGCCGGCATCGAGCCCAAGCCGCGCGGCATCGACCACCACTTCGGCAAGCGCAGCGACGTCGCGCAGCCCCATGTTGAGCCCCTGGCCGGCGATCGGATGGATCATGTGCGCGGCGTCACCGACGAGCGCGAGCCGCTCGCCGACAAACGCGCGCGCCACCGACAAGCCGAGCGGAAAGACCCGCGGCCGGCCCACCACCGTGATGTCGCCCAGCCGCAAGCCGAAGCGCACCTCGATCTCGGCGCAAAACTCCGGCGCCGGCAGCGCGACGATGCGCTCAGCCTCGCGGGCCTCTTCCGTCCACACGACCGAAGAGCGGCGGCCCTTGAGGGGCAGGATCGCGAACGGGCCGGCCGGCAGGAAATGCTCCTCGGCACGGCCGTCATGCTCGCGCTCGTGCGCGACGGTCGCGACGATGGCCGACTGTCCGTAGGACCAGCCGTGCGTCGCAATGCCGGCCAGCTCGCGCACGCGCGAGCGCACACCGTCGGCGGCGACGAGCAGCTTTGCAGACAGCATTTCGCCACTCGCGAGCTGCACGTCGATGCGAGCGGGATGACTTGGCCGGAGGTTATCCCTCCCCCTGAAAGGGGGAGGGGCGGGGTGGGGGTCCCTGGCGGCACCGCCGTATTCGAATCCCACGACCGCGGCGGGGATAAGCCCCACGCCGTCCTCCCGCGCCTTTTCCATCAGCGCGGCCAGGAGCGGGCCGTTCTCAACCATGTGCGCAAACGGCTCGCCCGGCGCGACCTCGCCGTCGAAGGTCAGGAACGTCGGGCGGATGGCCTCGTCGAGCCGCGAATCGGTGACCACCATATCGAGGATCGGCTGGGCGTCCGCCGCCACCTTGTCCCATACGCCGATCGTCTCGAACAACCGCTGCGCCCCCGCCGCGATGGCAGACGCGCGCTCGTCCGCAACCGGGCGCGCGAAAGCCGGGTCGACGACGGCGACAGCGAAGGCGCTGCCCAGCGCCTGTCGCAGCGCAATCGCCAGCGACAGACCGGCAAACCCGCCGCCCGCGATTACGACCTCCGAACGCGCGCCGGCGTGGCTCGGTTCGCCAGCCATCGCAGTCTCCATGGTTGCTGCCTCACCGTCTGCGATCCCTTTTGCGCGACCGCACGACGGCCGGTGGTACGGCTTGACTTCGCGGCGGCGCAAGGCGTCACTGCGGCGACCAGAGCGCATTCAGCAAAAGTGGAATCCGGTTTTGCGTCCGAATGCGCTCTAAAATCTAAAGTTAGCGCACTTTCCGCGCGGCTGACCGGTATCCACTCAGCCTGAAAGTGCGCTAATGGCTGCAGGCGCTCATGCCCTCCGCTGTCCAAGACCTGTTGTCCATCCTCGATCTGGAATCGCTCGAGGTAAACCTATTTCGCGGGCGCTCGCCGCAGACGAGCTGGCAGCGCGTATTCGGCGGCCAGGTGATCGGGCAGGCCCTGGTGGCGGCCTGTCGCACCGTGGATGCGAGTCGCGCGCCCCATTCCCTACACGCCTATTTCCTGCTCGGTGGCGATCCCAAGGTGCCGATCATCTATGAGGTCGACCGCATCCGTGACGGCAAGAGTTTCACGACCCGGCGGGTGGTGGCAATCCAGCACGGGCAGGCGATCTTCTCGATGGCCGCGTCGTTTCACCTGGCCGAACCGGGCTTCACCCACCAGGCGCAGATGCCGGATGTGCCGAAACCGGAGTCGCTGCCGAGCGAGGCCCAGGTCAAGGAGATGGTGCCGGTCATGCCCGAGCCGGTGCGGCGGTTCTTCGAGCGCGAGCGGCCGATCGAGCTGCGGCCGGTTGAATTCGACCGCTACCTCGGCAAGCGCCCGGACGAGCCGCGTTTTCACGTCTGGATCCGTGCCACCGGCGTGCTGCCCGAAGACCCCGCAATCCATCAGTGCGTCTTGGCCTATGCCTCCGACATGACGCTGCTCGACACGGCGCTGATCTACCATGGCCACACCGTATTCGACCCGCGGATCATGGCGGCGAGCCTCGATCATGCGCTGTGGTTCCACCGGCCCTTCCGCGCCGACCAGTGGCTGCTCTATGCCCAGGACAGCCCGAGCGGCTTTGGCGCCCGTGGCTTCTCGCGCGGCCTCATCTTCGCGCGCGACGGCACGCTGGTCGCTTCGGTCGCCCAGGAAGGGCTCGTGCGGCGCCGGTCCGCGGCCGGCTGATCGGCTAGGCGCGACGCCTGTGAATTGGGCGGATGGCCTTCCGCTGCGCCCCAATACTGCTTAATCTGGCTTCACACGGCCGATATCCTGTGCAGGCGCACATCATCGGCGTGAGCGCGCTGCCGGCATCGATGCGGCGCGTCGGGGGACCACGCTAGTCACGGGAATCGAACATGAAGCTTGTCACTGCCATCATCAAACCGTTCAAGCTCGACGACGTGCGCGATGCGCTTAGCCGCATTGGCATCAGCGGAATGACCGTGACCGAGGTGAAGGGCTACGGCCGCCAGAAGGGACACACGGAGATTTATCGGGGCGCCGAGTACGTGGTGAATTTTCTGCCGAAGATTCGCGTCGACGTCGCGGTCAACGAGGAACAGGCCGACAAGGTGGTCGAGGCCATCGCCGGCGCCGCCAAGACCGGACAGATCGGCGATGGCAAGATCTTCGTGACGACGGTCGATCACGCGCTGCGCATCCGCACGGGCGAGACCGACAGCGATGCGTTGTGACCGATCGTTGGGGCGGACGCCGGGCTCCCGCCCGCGGCGGCGGGTGGCTGCGCCGCGGGCGCGCCCAGGCCCGGCCTGCCAGTCGGCGTTAGGCCGGACATCCGCATCCTGACAGGGCGCTGGCAAAGAGGGGGCGGCGATGAGGCCCGCCGCGACACAAGCGACGTTTGAGTGAATTTTCAACGAGGGGGGCACCCATGACGACACTGGCGTCACCGCGCCTGATTGTCCGTACTGTTTTGGTCGGCACGCTCGCGTGCGCCGCAACCGAGGCGCTTGCTCAGGCGGCGGCTCCAAAGATCGACGCCGCCGACACGGCCTGGATGATCGTGGCGACGACAATCGTGCTGATGATGACCCTTCCCGGCCTGGCGCTGTTCTACGCCGGCATGGTGCGCAAGAAGAACGTGCTGGCCACCATGGCGCAGAGCCTTGCCGCCGTGATGGTCGTCTCCATCGTCTGGATGATCGCGGGCTACAGCCTGGCGTTTACCGGCGAGGGCGCGTTCCTCGGCACGCTCGATCGAGTCTTCCTGCGCGGCGTCGGCATGGAAACGGTCAGTCCGCTCGCCAAGACGATCCCGGAAAGCCTGTTCATGATCTACCAGATGACCTTCGCGATCATCACGGTGGCGCTGGTGGCAGGCTCGGTCGCCGACCGCATGCGGTTTTCCGCCTTCCTGTGGTTCTGCGTGCTGTGGCTCATCGTCGTCTACGTGCCGATTGCGCACTGGGTGTGGGGCGGCGGCTTCCTGGGTGCGGCCGGTCTGCTCGACTTTGCTGGCGGCACGGTCGTTCATATCAACGCGGGTGTCGCCGGCCTCGTCGCCGCGCTCGTGCTGCGCGCGCGCCGCGGCTATGGCACCGAGAACCTCGCCCCCTACGACCTCTCACTCGCCGTCATCGGGACCGGGATGCTGTGGGTCGGCTGGTTCGGCTTCAACGGCGGCTCGGCGCTCGGCTCCGGTTCGCGCGCCACCATGGCGATCGTGGCCACGCACCTGGCCGCCAGCGCGGGCGCGACCACCTGGATGGCGCTCGAATGGCTGACGCGCGGCAAGCCGTCGGTGCTCGGCATGATTTCGGGCGCCATTGCCGGCCTCGGCACCATTACCCCGGCGTCGGGATTCGTCTTGCCCTGGCACGGGCTGGTCATCGGCATCTGCGCCGGCGCCGCCTGCTTCTGGGCCTGCACCGCGCTCAAGCTGAGGCTCGGCTACGATGACTCGCTGGACGTGTTCGGCGTGCACGGCGTGGGCGGCACGCTCGGCACCCTGTTGTGCGGCGTGTTCGCCGCGGCCGCCGTTTCGATGGGGCCGGACACACCCAATGGACTGCCCGGACTGATCGAGGGCAACCCGCGCCAACTCCTGATGCAGGCCTACGGCGTGGCGGTGACGATCGTTTGGTGCGCGGTCGCCACGTTCGTGCTGGTCAAAGTCATCGGACTGTTGACCCCCCTGCGGGTGAAGCCCGAGGACGAGCAAGCCGGCCTCGACATCTCGCAGCACGGCGAGGCCCTACAATAGCGCTGGCTCGCGCGGCGCTCGTGACGCGGCGACATCAGAGGTGCGCGCGCGTCACGACGCTGCCGAAGGCAATTGCTTATTAAGTGAGCAAATACCGCCGCTGCGGCCGGTCGTCGCGGCGGCTGATTGTTTTTTGTGCATCCTGCTGCTGCATTGGGCCGGCGGTACCGGCA
>DATBWJ010000386.1:0-11402 GCA_036514935.1 Xanthobacteraceae bacterium | reverse complement strand
CGTGATCGCCTCGACCGACTGCGGCTTCGGCACCTTCACCAACCGCGAGTGGGTGATCGAGCCCGCGGTTTGGCTCAAGCTGAAATCGCTGCGCGAGGGCGCCGACATCGCCTCGCGACGCCTGTGGGGCAAGAAGAGCGCGGCGTGACGGAGAAGGCCGGCTGCGTCCGCCTCGCGATGACGGTGTTCCCACTTGTCATTGCGAGCGAAGCGAAGCGATCCCCTGCGGGGTGCCACGGTGCTGAGATTGCTTCGGCGGGCTGCGCCCGCCTCGCAATGACGCCGAACGACTCGATCCGAAGGCATCCCGCTCTAATACGGCAGTCCGACGTAATTCTCCGCGAACGCGGTCGCGGCCGCGCGCGATTTGAACAGAGAGTCGAGCTCGGCGAGCTGCATCTTGTGATCAAAATCGCTGCCGGGAAAGCTGTGCAGCAGCATCGTCATCCACCACGAGAAGCGCTCCGCCTTCCACACCCGCGCCAGCGCCCGGTCCGAATAATGGACGAGCCCGGCGCTTGATTTGTCCTTGTAGTGCTCGATCAGCGCCTGCGAGAGATAGCGCACGTCGCTGGCCGCGAGATTGAGCCCCTTGGCGCCGGTCGGCGGAACGATGTGGCCGGCATCGCCGGCGAGATAGAGCCGACCGAACCGCATCGGCTCCGCCACGAAGCTGCGCAGCGGCGCGATGCTCTTTTCGATCGACGGCCCGGTGACCAGACGATCGCGCGCCTCGCCGTCCAGCCGCAACCTCAACTCGTCCCAGAAACGCTCGTCCGGCCAGGCCTCGACGTCGTCGGCGAGGCTGCACTGGAGGTAATAGCGGCTTCGTGTGGGCGAGCGCATCGAGCAGAGCGCGAAGCCGAGCTGGTGGCGCACGTAGATCAGTTCCTCGGACACCGGTGGCGTGTCGCAGAGAAGCCCGAGCCAGCCGAATGGATAGACGCGCTCATAGGTCTTGATCGCTCCGGGCGGCACGCTCTTGCGGCTCACGCCGTGAAAGCCGTCACAGCCCGCGACGAAGTCGCAACTGATTTCATCGGTCTTGCCGTTGGCGCGATAGCGCACGCGCGGCTTGTCGCTGTGGAAGTCGTGCAGGCTCACGTCGTAGGCCGCATAGACCGTCGGCGTGCCCGCCGCCGCGCGCCCGTCCATCAGGTCCTTGGTGATCTCGGTCTGGCCGTAGACCAGCACGGCCTTGCCGGTCAGTTCCTTGAAATCGATGCGGTGGCGCATGTCCTCGACGCAGATCTGAGTGCCGTCGTGGACGAGCCCCTCGCGGTGCATGCGCGCGCCCACGCCCGCCTCGTCGATGAGGTCGACCGTGACCTGTTCGATCACCCCGGCGCGAATGCGGCTGAGCACGTGCTCGGCCGTATGCCGCTCGAGGATGACGTTGTCGATGCCGTTCCTGTGCAGGATCTGGCCGAGGAGCAAACCAGCAGGGCCGGCGCCGATGATGGCGACTTGCGTGCGCATGCATTCTCCAACGGGGCATCGGGGGGATGTGCCGCGGTGCGCTTCTTGTCCTTTCCCCCGCCCCGCACAGGGGCGCGCCACTCGCAGCGGCTTGGCGGATTACAGGACGCAACGCGCGGCGGGTCTTGATCTGGATCAAAGCCTGGGCCGCCTCGCCTGGCGCGCGCGGCTCTGCGCGACACTTCGACGGCGCGATCACATGAGGCTCAGAACGTCGACTTCAGCTTGAGATGATCGAGCCGGTTCATCGATTGGACATCGACGCGCCGCCGCTCGCTGTCCTGCAGCACGTCAAGCGGCACGCTGACACCGGCGCCGCCCTTGGCCCACACCTTGCGATAAAAATCCGCAAGGTTCTGCGCGGCCTCGCCGGCCACGCCCACGATGATATCGCCGCGCTTGAGCCCGGCCTTCTCGGCAGGACCGCCCGGCGCGACGCGGGTAATGAACAGGCGCCCGCGCAGCTCCTCGGTCGACATCCCGAGCCAGGGCCGCTGCGCGCCGCCGGCGCGGCCGTCCGTCATCAGGTCGGCCAGGATCGGCGCGAGACGGTCGATCGGCACGAACATGTTGCCGGGCACGCCGTCGCCGGTGCCGGTGGCGTCGCCGACGATGAGCGAGCCGACGCCGACCAGCTTGCCCTCGCGGTTGATCAGCGCGGCGCCGCTCCAGGCCGGGTGCGGCGGGGAAGTGAAAATGGCCTCGTCCAGCAGGTACTCCCAGCTTCCGGCAAACTCGCGCTTGGCGACGACAAAGGCGGGCGCGGCGCCCTCAAGGCCGCCGAAGCTCGCGATCACGACACGATCACGCCCCTTCAGCTCGGCGGAGCGGCCGAGCGCGATCGGCCGCACCTTGAGATGCGTCACGGCCTGCAACAGGCCGAAGCCGGACTCGTGATCATAGCCGAGCACATTGGCCGGCACGACCTGGCCGTCGTTGGTCCTCACCTGGGCGGCATGCGCCTCGACCATGAGATAGCCAATGGTGACGATCAGCCCGCTCTGATCGATGACGATGCCCGAGCCCTCGCGCTCGCGGCCGAGGTTCTCGACCGTGCGGCCGTCAGGGTGGATGAAGGTCTTCAGGTGCACGACCGCGGAGACCAGCTCCTCAAGCGAGACCCGTTGCGCCGCCGCCGGGCGGCCGGTCAGGACCAGGGATGCTGTCAGCGCCATCAACCAGCGCAGGGCGAGGCTACCGATCCGCATGACTGCCTCCATCCAAGGACGCGGTGGCCAGTATACACCGCCCAGCGCCGAGTATGACCCGGCCGATCGGCCTTTGGCCGACAAGGGCGAGCGCAACGAGCACGAGCAGGCACTTGCAGTTGGAGGCGGTGCGCCGGCAAGCAGGCGCTGGGCGAAACCATGACACCGTCCAGCGCCCGGGACTTGTTCACCTGTGCGTGAATTCACCTTTGCGTGAGTGTTGTCGAAAGGCTGCCGGTTTGACCTTAAGCGGGCTGAAATCGAGCACGGCTATGCTTGCAACGTCCGATTTGCTGCCTATACAGAACAGCCATGCTGACGTATTTGACCGCAGCCATGCGTCGTTCGGCGGTGGTCGGCCTGGTGGCCGCCTATGCGCTGTGTCTGCTCGCCAGCGCCGCGCTGGCCGCCGGCGACCTCGGCAAGGTCGTGCCCTGCGTGAGCCAACAGCACCACGGGCTTGCCGGCGGCCCGGCGCATGACGGCGACTCGTTCAAAGGATCGCACGATGGCGTCGATCGCATCGGCGCGCTCAGCGATTGCTGCGGCCTTCTTTGCATTCCGGCCCTTGCCCCCGCCGCCCAGGCGGACTTTGCGCGGCTCGCTTTCGTGTCGGTCGTGCGCGTCTTGAGCGAGGACGCATTTCCGGGCTGCGGACCCGACCAGCTCTATCGGCCTCCCATTCCCTTGCGGGCGCTTTGATCGCGGCGCGCGGGCTGCACGGCGGCCTGTGCGTGTGCTCAGTCGACCAGTGAGGGAGCCATGTGCGCACAGAATCGGGCGAGGTCTGTCGTTATCCCGAAGCCGCAAGCGGCCAAGGTGCTCCGGCGAGGATGTGGCGTGATCCTGCTCGCCGGCGCGCTTGCCGCGGTTGCCGGCTGCGGCGCCGTTCCGCTGCGGCCATTTGTCGGTCCCGACCCCGCCGACCCGCGCGTCAGCGTCCCGGCGGTCGAATACCGTTCGACGCTCGGTCCGTACCGGAGCCAGCGGCCCGCGGAGCCCGCCGACTGGCGCGGCACCAACGAGCGCGTGGCCCCGCGGTCCGCACGGTAGGAGCGGCGCGATGGCGAAGTCCGCTCTGCAACACGCCTTGCGACTTGTGGCTAGCGCCAGCCTCGTGGTGGTCCTGGCCGCCTGCAAGACGTTCTCGCCCGACGCCGGCATGGATCTCGTCGCCGCCGTCGCCGACCGGGAGCTGAGGAAGGACGTCGTCGCCGTTCGCCGCGAGGACGACGCCTTTGCCGCGCGCGCCCGGGTTGAAGGTCTTTTGGCGCGACCGCTGACCGCCGATGCCGCAGTCCAGATCGCGCTCCTCAACAACCGCGCTCTGCAGGCCGCCTACAACGAACTCGCCATCGCCGAAGCGCGCATGGTGGGGGCGAGCCTGCCGCCCAACCCGACCGTGTTCTTGGCGCGCCTGTCCGGCTCGCTCGAAAGCGAGATCGAGCGCGCCATCGCCGCCAATATCCTGGCGCTCGCAACGCTGCCGGTTCGCACGGCGATTGCCGGCGACCGCTTCTATCAGGCCCAGCTACAGGCCGGTGTGGAGACGCTGCGCGTGGCCACCGCCACGCGACGCGCCTACTATCGCGCGGTCGCGGCGCGCGAGGTCGCCGGCTTCCTGGCGCAGGCGCAGTCGGCCGCCGAGACGGCCGCCCAGCTTGCGCGGCGGCTTGGCGAGACCGGTGCTCTCAACAAGCTCGACCAGGCCCGCGAGCAGGTGTTCTATGCCGACCTCACCACGCAACTGGCCGCGGCGCGCCAGCGGGCCGAAAGCGAGCGCGAACGGCTGACCCGCCTGCTCGGCCTGTGGGGCCGGGACTTGGCGTTCCGCCTGCCCGATGCGTTGCCGCGGCTGCCGAGGCACACCGAACGCCTGCTGGCCGTGGAGATCGAGGCGATTCGCCGCCGCATCGATCTGCAGATCGCCCGCATCGAGGTGGATGCCCTCGCCAAGTCTTATGGCCTGTCGAACGCGACGCGATTCATCAACCTGCTCGAAGCGGCGGGAGTGTCCAAGACCAAGCGCGAAGCGGGGAATGATCCGATTCGCAAACGCGGCCTCGACGTCGAGTTCCAGATTCCGCTGTTCGACTTCGGCGAGGTGCGCGTGCGGGAAGCCGAAGCAAGCTATCTGTGGGCCGTCAATCGGCTCACGGACATGGCGGTTCAGGTGCGTTCGCAGGCGCGCGACGCCTATCGCGTCTACCGCTCGAGCCACGACATCGCCGGTCACTACCTGCGCGAGGTGCTGCCGCTGCGCAAGATCATTTCGGAGGAAACGCAGCTTCGCTACGGCGCCATGCAGATTGACGAGTTCGCGCTGCTCGCGGAAGCGCGTCAGCGCATCGCCGCCACTATCAATGCCATTGGCGCCGCGCGCGACTTCTGGCTGGCGCAGGTCGATCTGCTGGCCGCTGTCGTCGGCGGTGGCGCTGATGCCGAGCGCGACGACCCGGGCCCCATGGCCGCCGCCGAAGGCGGTGCGCGCGGCCACTGAGCAGCAAGGAGCTGGAACGATGCTATCGCGGAGAGGATTTCTTGGATCGGCCGCCATTCTCGCCGGCGCCTCCGCCGTGAGCGGACGGGTGCAAGCGGCGAGCATTCCCGAAGCCCCGACGATGGATAACGCGACGATGCAGCCGCCGCTGTTTCCGTCAAGCGGACCGGACTACCAGCCGGTCGTCACGCTCAACGGCTGGACGCAGCCTTGGCGCATGAACGGCGAGTGGAAGGAGTTCCACCTGGTCGCCGAGCCGGTGGTGCGCGAGTTCGCGCCCGGCATGAAGGCGCATCTGTGGGGCTACAACGGCCAGTCGCCCGGCCCCACCATCGAGGCGGTCGAGGGCGACAAGGTGCGCATCTTCGTCACCAACAGGTTGCCCGAACACACGACCATTCACTGGCACGGCATGCTGCTGCCGTGCGGCATGGACGGCGTCGGCGGGCTCACCCAGCCGCACATCAAGCCCGGGAAAACCTTCGTCTACGAGTTCGTGATGAGGAAGAGCGGCACGTTCAAGTACCACCCGCACGCCGACGAGATGGTGCAGATCGCAATGGGGATGTTCGGCTTCCTAGTCGTCCACCCGCGCGACCCGAAATTCATGCGGGTCGACCGCGACTTCGTTTTCATCATGAACGCTTATGACATCGACCCCGGCAGCTACGTGCCGAAGGTCGCCACCATGACCGACTTCAATTTGTGGACCTGGAACAGCCGCGTCTTCCCGGGCATCGACCCGCTCGTGGTCGCTAAGGGCGATCGCGTGCGGGTACGCATGGGCAACCTCACCATGACCAATCACCCGATCCACCTGCACGGCTACGACTTCGCGGTGACGTGCACGGACGGCGGGTGGGTGCCGGAGAGCGCGCGCTGGCCGGAAGTCACCATCGATGTCCCGGTCGGGGGCATGCGCGCCTTCGAGTTCGTTGCCGAGGAGGCAGGCGACTGGGCGATCCACTGCCACAAGTCCCACCACACGATGAACGCCATGGGACACAACATCAAAACGTTCATCGGCGTCCAGAAACGCGACCTCGTCAGGGCGATCCGCAGGCTCGTCCCCGACTACATGGCGATGGGATCGGCCGGCATGGCCGAGATGGGCGAAATGGAGATGGCAATGCCGGACAACACGCTGCCGATGATGACCGGCTTCGGCCCGTTCGGCCCGCTCGAAATGGGCGGCATGTTCTCGGTCGTCAAGGTTCGCGCGGGGCTGGCGGCCAACGATTACACGGACCCCGGTTGGTACCAGCATCCCGCCGGCACCGTCGCGTCCGAAGTGCCCAGCGACGCGGCGGGTGAGCCGCGACGACAGCCGGCCGCCGCAGTGCATGGCGAGAAACCCGGCATCGACACGAAAGCCATCAAACCGGCCGCAAGCGGCCGCCGCCAGCATTGAACCTGGAGCCCCCCGATGCGGCCACAACGATCCCGCGATTCCCCGTTAGTGACCGGCTAACCATTTCGCCCGCATCTGTCGGGCGGATGGCGAGTGCGAGTGACGTCGGGCTGCATCAAACCGGGCACGCGGCCGGCACGACGAATTCCATCGGAAACCGAAGCCGGACGGAGCCTGGTGCCGCTGGCTGCCCCCAACTCGAAAATCGCAACTGGAGAGTCGAATGTCTCGATCCGTGATCTTTGCGAGCATGCTTGTGTCTATCGCCACGGTCGCATCTGCAATTGCCGGGCCCGGCACGCCGGGCCACGGTCACAACGGTTTCTCGGCCGGTGAGCCGGGCACCCCCAACAAGCCGGCGCGGACGGTTCAAGTCACAATGAACGACGGCGATAGGATGTTCTTCAATCACAACCATATCACGGTCAGGAAGGGCGAGCAGATCCGCTTTGTCCTGATCAACCGCGGCGAAATCGACCACGAGTTCGTGCTGGGAACGGTGGCAGAGAACGAGAAGCACGCCAAGGAAATGGAGAAGTACCCCGACATGGAGCACGACGATCCAAACGCCAAGCGGCTGGCGCCGACCAAGAAGGGTGAACTGCTGTGGCGATTCACCAAGAGCGGTGAATTCGAATTCGCGTGCCTGATCCCCGGACACCGCGAGGCCGGAATGATCGGCAAGGTCATCGTGAAATAGGCGGCTCGCTCGCACAAACGCAGGAGAAGAACGATGCGAACCATGACATTCGCTGCCGGTGTGCTCGCGCTCGCTTTGGCGGCGCTGCCGCACGGCGCGCGGGCGCAATCGGAAATGGTGAGCGGTCAGGTGACCAAGGTCGACGCGGCCGCCGGCAAGATCACCATTCGGCACGGCCCGATCAAGAAGTTCGACATGGACGATGGCATGACAATGGTCTTTCGCGCCAACGATCCCGCCATGCTCAAGGCGGTGAAAGCCGGCGACAGAATAAGGTTCGAGGCCGACCGCGTGAACGGCCAGTTCACGGTCATGAAAATAGAAAAACTGAAATGACCCTCCGGCGCTCGATCCGCCGGCTGCGGCACGTGTGAGTTGCGCAGCCTCGAACGCCTCGATCAGTTCTCAAGTCCGGTCGGCACGTTCTTGTTCTCGCTCGCAAGCCTCATGCCGGCGGCGAGCGCCATGGTCTCCAACAGCGCGGCAAAATCCTTGCGCAGATAGGCCTGCGGGTCGGGCTTGAGCGTGGCGGCGCCAAAATGGCTCTGCAGCACCTCGCGCGCGGCGGCGGTGACCGGCATCGGCACGTCGTGCTCTCGGGCGAGTTCGAGGCCGAGGTCGATGTCCTTGCGCAGGAGCTCGGGGGTGAAGGTGGTGGTCCAGTCGAGGTTGACCAGCGCCGGCGACTTGTAGCCCGTGAACATCGAGCCCACCACGGAGTTGTTGATGAAGGCGAGGAAGGCGTGGCGCGGGATGCCCATCTTGTTGGCGAGCAGCGTGATCTCGATCAGGTTCTCGATGACCACGCCGAGCATGACGTTGTGCGCGATCTTGCACACGCGCGCGAGCTCGCCCTCGCCGACATAGGACACGCCGTAGGGCGCGAAGGCCTCGATCATCGGCCCGACGGCGCGGAAGGCCGCCTCCGGCCCCGAGGCGACGGCCGACAGCTTGCCCGCCCTGATCACCAGCGCGTTGCCCGACACCGGCGCCGCGATGAAATCAACGCCGCGCTCCTTGAGCCGCTGGCGCAGGTCCGCTGATTCCTCCACCGCGATGGTCGAGCAGTCGACGGCGATCCTCGGAACCGGGCCGGAGCCGGTGAAGACGCCGCCTGGGCCAAAATAGACTTCCGAGAGGTCCTTGCCGGTCGAAACAATGGAGAACAGCACATCGACGCCGGCAAGATCGGCGAGCCGGCTGACGATCTTGCCGCCCTTGGCGGCGAGCGGCTCGGCCTTGCTGCGCGTGCGGTTCCACACCGAAACGTCGTAGCCTGCCGCGACCAGCCGCTCGGCCATAGGAAAGCCCATGCGGCCCATGCCGATCCAGCCGAGTTTCTGACCGCCTGCCATGCTCGTCTCCCATTGATCGCTGAACGCGAGGTGCCGTAACACGGCACTCCGCAAGCTTCAACCGCGCCCGGCCGGCCGCGCCGGCACCCGGGCTTCTGTCGCGCGCCGTTTTGGGCGATGATGGCGGGCAGCCGCAACAGGAGGTCCCATGACCGTGATAGCCGAGAGATTGGAGGATGCGCTCGCGCGCATCAGCGATGGCTGCATGCTGGCGGCCCCGAACGAGAGCGCGGGTGTGTCGATGGAGGCGACCCGCGCGCTGATCCGGCGCGGAATCAGGCGACTGCACCTGGTGGCGCTGCCGACCTCGACGCTGCAGGCCGACCTGCTGATCGGCGCCGGCGCCATCGCGACGTTGGAGACCTCGGCGGTCAGCCTCGGCGAGATCGGGCTGGCGCCGCGCTTCACCGCGGCGGTGAAGTCAGGCGCGATCGTGATGAAGGACGCCACCTGCGCGGCGCTCTATGCGGCGTTGCAGGCGGCCGAGAAGGGCATCCCCTTCATGCCGCTACGCGGCCTCATCGGCTCGGATCTCGCCCGCTATCGACCTGAGTGGCGCGTCATCGACAACCCCTACGGCCACGATGATCCCATCGTGCTGCTGCCGGCGATCAAGCCGGATGTGGCGCTGTTCCATGCGCCCATGGCCGATCGCGCCGGCAACGTCTGGATCGGCCGCGAGCGCGATCTTGCGATCCTCGCCCATGCCGCGAAGGCGACGGTGGTCACCGTCGAGCGCCTGCACGAGGCCAACCTGCTCGACGATCCGGTGCTCGCCGCCGGAACGCTGCCCGGCGTCTACGTCGATGCGGTTGCCGTCGCCCCGCGCGGCGCCTGGCCGCTCGGGCTGCCCGATCACTATACCGCCGACATGGCGCACCTTGCCGACTATGCCCGGCTCGCGGCCACCGCGGAGGGATTTGCGCGCTACCTGGGGGAGCACGTCGATGTCAAGCGCGCGGCCTGAGTACGGCGAGGAAGAACTGCTCGCCAGCGTCATGGCCGATCTGATCGGCGATGTCCGTCTGGTCGCGGTCGGCGCCGCCTCGCCCATCCCGGCGACCGCTGCGCTGCTTGCGCGCGAGCGCGGCGGCGGGCGGCCGCGCGTATCGCTTTTGCAGAGCCGCAAGCACAATTTCTTCACCGACGGCGGCGTCGAGCTGTTCGATTGCGCCGGGCAGGGGCGCGTCGACGTCTTCTTCCTGTCGGGCGCGCAGATCGACGGCGAGGCCAACATCAACCTTGTCTGCATCGGCGATCCCTCTCGCCCCACGGTGCGCTTTCCCGGCTCGTTCGGATCGGCCTATCTCTACTACGTCGTGCCGAAGGTGATCCTGTTTCGCACCGAGCACTCGCGGCGCACGCTCGTGCCGAAGGTCGACTTCATCAGCGCGCCGGGGACGAGCCCGGACAACGTCTATCGCCCCGGCGGCCCCGTCGCGCTCGTCACCGGCCGCTGCCTGTTCAGCTTCGAGAGACGAAAGCGGCGCTTTCGTCTGGAAAGCATTCACCCTGGCCACACGCTCGCGGAGATCGAGGAGCATACCGGCTTTGCGTTCGACCGCGCCGACGAGGTTGCGGTGACGCCGGCGCCCAGCGCCGAGACGCTGCGGATCATGCGCGAAGTGGTCGCGCCGGAGGTGGCGGAGATCTATCCGCACTTCGCGGCCAAGGCGTTCAGGATCGGCGCCGCCGCCTGACGGATCGACGCGTGCCAGGGACCATGAGCGAGAGCCGAGTTGCCGTGGCACTCAAAGTTCACCGAGCCGTCTTGCCGGATGCCTGAATGGCGGCCCACACGCGCGCGGGCGTCGCCGGCATTTCGAGATGCTCGATGCCGTAGACCGACAGCGCATCCACCACCGCGTTCATCACCGCACCGAGCGCCGGCGTAATGCCGGCCTCCCCGCCCCCCTTGACGCGCAGCGGATTGCCCGAAGTCGGGTCTTCGACCAGTTCAACTGAAAAGCTCGGCAGCATGTCGGCGCGCAACAGCCCGTAGTCCATGAAGCTTGCGCTCACCACCTGCTTGGACTGCGGGTCGTGGATCACGGCCTCGCTGAGCGCCTGGCCGGCGCCTTGCACGATGCCGCCGTGGGTCTGCCCGTCGAGGATCATCGGATTGATCGGCTGGCCGGCGTCATCGACGGTGGTGTAGCGCACGATCCTGACAACCCCCGTCTCGGGATCGATCTCAACCTCGCACAGCGCCGCCCCGGTCGGATAGGCGGGGATGCGCCCGACGTAGCGGGCCTCGCTCACCAGTGGCTGGCGCAATGCTGCGGGCAGCGCGCCATCGCTCTTGATCGCGCGCGCGAGGTCGAACAGGCCGAGCCGGAGGTTTGAGCGCGGCGCCGAGAGCAGGCCGTCGTCGAAGACGACGTCGTCCTCGGCCGCGCCGACGAGCGCGGCAAAGATTTTGCGCGCCTGCGCCACGATGTTGTCGGAGGCCTCGACCAGCACCTTGCCGGCCATGCGCATGGAACGGTCCGAGTGGGTGCCGCCGCCGGCTGCGACGATGCGGGTGTCGCCGGTGATGAGCTTGACCTCCTCCGGCGTGATGCCCAGGCGGTCCGCCAACACCTGCGCGAACGTGGTCTCGTGGCCCTGCCCGCTCGACTGGGTGCCGACGGCCACTTCCACCCGCCCTTCGGCGAGGACTTTGACCTGCGCCCACTCGATGGGCGCGCCGACCGGCGTCTCGACGTAGTTGGCGATTCCGATGCCAGCGAGGAGGCCGCGGCGCCTC
>DATBWJ010000385.1:0-2476 GCA_036514935.1 Xanthobacteraceae bacterium | reverse complement strand
CGCGACCCTCCCCGCAAGGGGGAGGGTAAGAGCGCCTAGGCCGAAAGCACGAAATCCGATTGCAACACCGACTCGGCGCCGGAAACGACGATGCGCTCGAGGCCTCCGGCCTGCGGCAGGAGGTTCTCAGCGAAGAAGCGGGCGGTGGCGATGCGCGCGAGATGCGCGGGATCGTCATTGCCGGTCGCCATCGAGAGCCTAGATGCCTGCGCGGCTTCGGCCAGATACACAGCACCCGCCACCAACCCGAACAGCCGCGCGAAGGGCGTGGCGCCGGCGAGCGCGTCGTTCGGCTTCTTGCCGAGCGCGGTCCGCAGATGGGCGTTGGCGCGCTCGAGCGCGTCGATCCCTTCGGTGAGCCGCGGCGCGATGGCGCCGAAGGCCGCGTCCTTGAGGCTCGCGAGCCGCCGCGCAGTCTCGCGGTAGCCCGCGAGCATGCGTTCCATCGTCTTGCCTTCGGATTGCCCGATCTTGCGCGTCACCAAGTCAATGGCCTGGATGCCATTGGTGCCCTCGTAGATCGCGGCGATGCGCGCGTCGCGATAATGCTGGGCGGCGCCGGTCTCCTCGATATAGCCCATGCCGCCATGCACCTGGATGCCGAGCGAGGACACCTCGATGCCGGCATCGGAGGAGAAGGCTTTGGAGATCGGCGTCAGCAGGTTCGCTTCCTCCTGCGCCACATAGCGATCGCCTTCGTCCGTCGCATGGTGCGCGCGGTCGATGGCGTCGGCGTTCTTCAGGCAGATCGCGCGCGAGGCGTTGGTCAGCGCGCGCATGGTCATCAGCATGCGCTTGACGTCGGGGTGGGCGATGATGGGGCTCGCGGCGTCGCCGGAGCCCTGCGCGCGGCCCTGCTTGCGTTCGCGCGCGAAGTTCAAGGCCTGTTGCGTCGCGCGCTCGGCAATGCCGACGCCCTGGACGCCGACCGCGAGGCGGGCGTTGTTCATCATGGTGAACATGCAGGCGAGGCCCTTGTTCTCCTCGCCGATCAGATAGCCGAGCGCGCCTTCGTTATCGCCATAGACCATGACGCAGGTCGGCGAGGCGTGGATGCCCATCTTGTGCTCGATGCTGGCGCAGCGCACGTCGTTGCGCGGCCCGAGCGTGCCGTCGTTCTTGACGAGGAACTTCGGCACCAGAAAGAGCGAAATGCCCTTGTTGCCGGGCGGCGCGTCGGGCAAGCGCGCGAGCACGAAGTGGATGATATTGCCGGTCATGTCGTGCTCGCCATAGGTGATGAAAATTTTCGTGCCCTGCAGCCGGTAGGCGCCGTCCTTCTGGCGCGTCGCCTTGGTGCGCAGCAACGACAGATCGGTGCCGGCCTGCGGCTCGGTGAGCTGCATCGTCGCCATCCACTCGCCGGTGACGATCTTCTCCAGATACAGCCGCTTCAGCGCGTCGGTGCCGTGGGTGGCGAACGCCTCGATCGCCGCCATGGAAACCATCGGCCCGACGGCGAACGCCATGCAGGCTGAAGTCCAGTACTCGATGCAGGAGGCGTTGAGCATCACCGGCAGCCCCTGCCCGCCCCATTGCTGCGGCGCCGAGACCGCGCTCCAGCCCGCGCCGGCCCAGGCGCGATAGGCCTCGATCCAGCCCTTGGGCATGGTCACCTTGCCGTTGGCGAAATGCGCGCCTTCGAGGTCGCCGATGCGATTCATCGGCGCGAGCACCTCGGCGGCGAACTTGCCGGCTTCTTCGAGCACGCTCCGCACGACATCCTCGGATAGATCCGCGACCGCACCGCTGCTGGCGAGCTTCTTCAGGCCGGTGCAATGTTCGAGGAAGAAAACCGTCTCGGCGACGGGCGCGCTGTAGGTCACGGATTCCTCCCTCGTTTTGCCGCGGCTTGACCGCGGCTCAGCCAGGGCCGAGAAGCCCCGCTCGGCTGAGAGTGGCCGCGGTTGAAACGACCGTCAATGACACAAGCGACAAACTCCACCTTGGCGACCCGGAGGCTTCCCGCTGACGCGGCAGGCATCGCCGAAGCCGCGCGGATGCTCGGCGCGGGCGCGCTGGTGGCGTTCCCGACCGAGACGGTCTATGGGCTCGGCGCCGATGCGGCCGACCCGGTCGCGGTGGCGCGGCTATTCGCCGCCAAGGCGCGGCCGCGCTTCAATCCGCTGATCGCGCACGTGCTTGACGTAGCGTCGGCAAGGAGTCTCGGCGCGTTCGACGGTAACGCCGAACGATTGGCCGCTAAATTCTGGCCCGGCGCGCTCACGCTAGTGGTGCGCGCGGCTGCCGATTGCCCGGTCAGCGATCTCGCCCGTGCCGGGTCGGATACCGTTGCATTGCGCGTGCCGGCGCATCCAATCGCCCGCGCGCTGCTCGCCGACTTTGGCCGTCCGATCGTGGCACCCAGCGCCAATCGCTCCGGCCACATCTCGCCGACCACGGCGCAACACGTGATCGCCGATCTTGGCGGCGCGATCGACGCGGTGCTCGACGGCGGGCCGACGACGCTCGGGAT
>DATBWJ010000384.1:0-2615 GCA_036514935.1 Xanthobacteraceae bacterium | reverse complement strand
CCCGCCGGACATGTCCGCAGCGGGGTCAACCGTGTGCTCGCCCGCAGCGCCGAGGAGGTCGCGCGGGCGGGCTATCGCGGGCTGATGGAGGGGCGGCGCTGCGTCGTGCCCGGCTGGCAGAACCGGCTGGTCACCATGCTGCCCCGCTTCTTGCCGCGGGAAGTCGTCATGCGGGCGATGGAAGAGGTTCAGATGCGCCGGTTGCGCGCGCGGCCGTGACCAGCGGCGGGCGCGGAACGATATTTGCAAATCGCTGCGAAGCCAGTACGAAAAGACGCCAGATGCACGGCACGGCCGAAACCCCGGTTCCCACCCGCTCCCGCGCCAGTCCTTCCGCGCGCGGGCCGGTTCTGGCCGTGCTGCACCAGGAGATGTCGACGCCTGGACGCATTGGCCACCACCTGGCGGCACATGGCTGGAGGCTCGACGTCCGGCGGCCGGCGCTCGGCGACCCCCTGCCGGACACTTTGGCCGGGCATGCCGGCGCCATCATCTTCGGCGGGCCAATGAGCGCCAACGACGAGACCGATTTCATCCGGCGGGAGATCGACTGGCTGGCGGTGCCGCTCAAGGAGCAGAAGCCGTTTCTCGGCATCTGCCTGGGGGCGCAGATGCTGGCGCGCCATCTCGGCGCCAGGGTCGCCTACCACCCGGAAGGGATGGCGGAGGTCGGCTACTACCCGATCCGCGCCACCGAGGCCGGGCGCGCGCTGTCGCCGCGCTGGCCGGACCACGTCTACCAGTGGCACCGCGAGGGCGCCGAGCTGCCGCACGGCGCCGAGCTGCTCGCCCACGGCGACATTTTCGAGGTGCAGGCGTTTCGCTACGGCCCGGCCGCCTACGGCATCCAGTTCCACGCCGAGGTCACCCACGCCATGATGTGCCGCTGGACCGTGCGCGGCCACGCGCGCATGGAGCTGCCCGGCGCGCGCACACGCGCAGACCATTTCCGCGACCGGCCGGTCTACGACCCTGCCGTGCGCGCCTGGCTCGCCGACTTCCTCGGCCGCTGGCTTGAGCCGCAGCAAACGCCCGCGCGGGACCCGTAGCAGCGGCCTCCTAATAACCCTCCAAACACCGTCATCGCGAGACGGCGCCGGGGGCGTGGCGATCCCCTCGTTTGGATTGCTTCGTCGGGCTTCGCCCGCTCGCAATGACCGCGAAGGCCATTCGATTTGAAGGCATCCCGCTAGCGATATCGCTGACCAAAACTGTCGAGGCGAAACAGGGCCGGAAACACTTTCATCCAGACGGCCACCACCAGCAGCGTGCCGATGCCGCCGACCAGCACGGCCGGCACCGTTCCCAGCCACGCCGCGGTCAGGCCGGCGCGGAATTCGCCGATCTGGTTGGAGGTGCCGATGAACAGCGAATTCACCGCGCTGACGCGCCCGCGCATGGCGTCGGGCGTCTCAAGCTGGATGAGCGGCTGGCGGATGACGACGCTGAGCATGTCGGAGGCTCCGATCACGCACAGCGCCGCCAGTGATAAGGCGAACGAGGTGGACAGACCGAACACGATGGTGGCGAGCCCGAACACGGCGACCGCGCCGTACATGGCGCGGCCGACGTGGCGGCCGAGCGGCCAGCGTACGATGGCGAACGAGACCATCAGCGCGCCCACCGCAGGAGCCGCGCGCATCAATCCAAGCCCCCACGGGCCGACGTTGAAAATGTCGCGCGCAAAGATCGGCAGGAGGGCGGTAGCTCCGGCGAAGATCACCGCGAACAGATCGAGCGACATCGCCCCGAGCACGGTGCGATTGCCCCGCACGAAATCGATGCCGGCGAACATCGTCGCAAAGGTGATCGGCTCGCGCTTCGGCACCGTCCGCTCGATTGCGATGCACGAAACAAGACCCGCGGCCGCGATGAACAAAGCACAGCAGGCGGCGTAGACGTAGGACGGCCCGAGCACGAGCATGAGGCCGCCGATGGCCGGGCCAGCGATGGTGGCGGCCTGGGTCGCCGATGATAGCCCGGCGATCGTCCGCGGCAGCGCCGCCGGCGGCACGATGGCGGGCGGGATTGTCTGCGAGGCCGTCGTCTCGAACGAACGCGCGGCGCCGAGCGCGAACACCACGGCGAGGATCAGCCCGGTGCTGACCGTGCCGGTCGCCGTCGCGACGGCGAGGACCACGACGGCGCACGCCTCCCCGCCCTGGGCAAGCCGCAGGATGGTCTTGCGGTCGTAACGGTCAGCGATGTGCCCGGCCACGAGGACGAGCGCAACCGCGGGAATGAACTGCATCAGACCAACGAGGCCGAGATGCATCGGGCTTGAGGTGATCTCGTAGATCTGCCAGCCGACCGCGACCGCCTGCATCTGGAAGGCGATCGAGGCCAGCACGCGGGCGAGCCAAAACAACCGCACCGGGCGATGGCGGAACGGCGAAAACGCATGCGCCTCGAAGGTCATGGCGCGCTCGGGGAGCGCATGCGCGGGCGACGATTGTCAAGCATCGCGTCGCCCCGCCTCATCCCGAAGCAAGGGATGGCGAAGACCTCATGCGGCAGGGCCGGTGCGGGGTGTCCTGCTCGCGGTGAGGCGCATGTCTGTCATCGGGCTGTTGAGCGGTCGGCATGGCGGGGCTTGGTGGAGCCGAGGGGATTCG
>DATBWJ010000383.1:0-4592 GCA_036514935.1 Xanthobacteraceae bacterium | reverse complement strand
GAATCCGGCGAAGCGGTCGCCGCCGGCGAGCGGCCGGCCGTGACCGGAGGCATCGACGATGCCGACCGCGGCCCCCTCGTAGATGATGTCGGACGCGATGACGGGCAGGGCGCTCTCCTCGAGCACGTCCCTGCCGCCCTCATAGGCGCGCGGCTTGTTTGCGGCCAAGGTGGTCATTGGCGGAATCCTTTCGGCGATGGGTCAGATTGATTGGCGAGCGCGCGCGAGCGCGCCGATGGCCGCGAGTTCAGGCGCTCTTGCGCCCGAGGATGCGGATGTGGTGCGCGTTGGCGCGGAAGGCGACGTAATCCGCCTTGGCCACGAACTCCGCGCGCAGTTTTTGGCCGGCCGCGGTCGGCGCATCGTACTCGGCCGCCCAGCCTTCGGGCGTCGCCGCCGGCGAGGCATCGTCGATCTGTCCGCGCGGGGATGCCATCACCTTGCCGGTCACATCCTCGATCGCCTTGATGCCGGCGAGCTGGGCGGCGCGCAGCGCGTTCTCGGCCTCGATCAGCCGCATGGCGGCCTGCTCGGGACTGACCGCGCCGTCGGCCTTCATGTCGGCGATGAGCCTCTCGTGGCCCTTCATCTGGGCGCCGAGTTTTTCGATGCCGGTGATGCGGTTGCGCTCGGCGCTCGCGCCCTCCGCCACACCTTCGGCCTTGCCCGCCGCGCGCGCGCGCGCGAGGGCGGCTTCGCTCGGCTCGTTGGTGGTCGCGTGGGTGGCGGCGACCGCGCCGTCATGCTTGTCCATTCTCATGGCTCCTTGTTTGACCGTCACGGGGCGGTCGGTTGAATCGCGGCTCAGTTCGGCCAGCTCGGTTTCGAACGTACCGACGGAATCGGCGAGGCCGGCGGCGACGGCGTCGGCCCCGATGAAGGTGCGCGCCTCGGTGGCGCGGATGGCGGCCGGCGAGAGCGAGCGGCGGCCGGCGGCGACGGCCGCGACGAACAGCTCGTAGAACTGGTCGACCTCGCGCTGGAGATCCTCGCGCACGCCGTCGGGCAGCGGCTCGAACGGATTGCCGTCGACCTTGCGGGCGCCAGCGAAGATCAGCGTCGGCGTGATGCCCTTGCGGTCGAGCAGGCGTGAATAATCGGCGTGCAGCATGACGACCCCGATCGAGCCGGCCATCCCGGTCGGCGTCGCCACCACGCGCGAGGCGCCCGCGGCGAGCGCGTAGGCGGCCGATGCCGCCATGCCGTTGACGACCGCGACGACCGGCTTGCGCGCGGCGAGCGCGCGCACCGCCATCGCGGTCTCGAAGGCGCCGACCGCCTCGCCGCCCGCGCTCTCGATATCGAGGATGACCGATTTCGTGCGCGGGTCCACGGCCGCCGTCGCGAGCTGATGCTTGATGCCCTCGTAGGTGGTCTCGCCCGAGTGGGAGCCGAGCCAGGGGCCGCGGTTGATCAGCGAGCCGGTGATGGTGATGATCGCCACGCCCTCGCGCGTGCGGAGATAGGGCAGCGCGCGCTCCTCGCCACTGTCGGGATCCCGGTCGAGCGCGCTGCCGACGAAGCGCGAGGCGGCCGGCAGCGGACCGCGCATGACGCGCTGGGCCGCCTCCGGCATGTCGGCGATGGCGCGTTCGGCCGCGGCGGCGAGCTGCGGCGCCGCCGTGATTGGAATGCGGCCCTCGAGCACGCCGAGGATGATCGGCAGCTTGTCGGGATGCACCAGCAGCGGCCGGTTGATCACGCGCTCGGCGATATGCAGGAGCAACGTCATGCGATCGCCCTCGCCTGTTGCGTCTCGTCCTCGGCGTCGCCGCCGCTATCACGCGGCGGCGGCTCGGCCGCGCGTTGCACCGGCGGTTCCTGCGCGAGGCCAGCGGCGCGCTTGAGAGTTTCCTCCTTGCCGCGCTGGCCGATCTTCTTTTCGATCTCGCCGCCGGTGCGCTCGGCGCACACCTGCTCGCCGGTTTTGACGCCATTGCGCATGTCGAGCTCGTCGGCCTGCGCCTCCTGGTAGGGATTGAGGCTCGGCCGCGCCGGGCCGCGCCATTCCGCGCCGCAATAGGCCATGCGGATGCGCGGATCGCCAAAGAATCCTGGCCGGTTGAGCCGGCCGGTGGCGACCGCCTCCTCCATCATCCATTCGTAGGCGGTCTGATAGAGCGCGCGCGCCAGCCGGCCGCGTTCCTTGAGGAAGCTCTGCCAGGCCATTTCGAGCGCGGCCTTGGAGGCCGAATAGCTGGCCGTGAAATGCTTGATCAGCAATTCGAACGGCAGTTCGAGCGCGACGCCGATCTGGCGCAGCAGCGATTGCACGAACGGATCGAACTGCGCGTTCGGCCGCATCGGCGCCGGAAACTGCGCCTCCTCGCCATTGGCCAGGCCGACGACGGCGCCGGCGGCAAGCGCGACCTCGTTGTCGGCGAGCGTGGCATCCCTTTCGCCCGCGATCGGATTGGCGTCGTCGTCGGCAACGGACTTGATGAACACCGTGTAGAGCGAGGACACGACCGCGGCGGTGACCTCGGCCTCGGTGTAGTTGCCGAGCTGCTTGATGTGCTCGATCACGGGCGCCAGCCACGGCGTGCCGCGCGTCAATTCGGGCCGCAGCCGGTCGTACATGTGGATGACGAGCTGGCGGCCCTGCGCATCGCGCGCCTCGATCCGCTCCCATGTCATCGCCGCCAGGCGCAGCCCACCGGGGTGCCTGCTGGAGACGTGGTAGGCGACCGGCGCGCCGTCGGCGTCGACCTCGACGCCACCGGCGATGCGGTCGCCGTCGGCGGCGCGATTCGGGTTGCTCAGCCGGTCGGCCTCGATCAACTGCAGGCGCGTGCCATAAACCTCGCCCGCCCGCTCGCGATAGCGCCGGATGACAATGGCATCGCCGCTCTCGCTCTGCGTGCGGTAAGCGAGCGCGGCGAGCTCGTCGCCATGCTGGCAGCGCGAGAGATCGCAGGCCTGCCAGAACAACGCGAACTCGCGCTCCTGCTCGCGTTCCATGGCGTCGGCGGCGGCCTCGCTGATGCCGAGCGTCTCGTGATCGATGCCGGCGATCAGGCGCAGCCCGGGCCCGACCACGTTGGTCGTGCGGGTGGCAAGCGCGCCGGTCGCGATCGGCACGTTGCGGATGAGGTCGCGCGCGCGCCCGCGCAGATCGGGTAGGTCGAGCAGCGTGTCGGCATCGGCCGAGGCCGCGGCGGGACGCCAGCGCTTGGTCTGACGGCGGTCGCGCCGTCCGCCGTCGTAGCCGCCGAGGCCGCCGGCCGCCATCATGACGCGCGTGCGCCAGCGCTCGAGCCCGCGCGCCGGGCTGACCTGCGCGATCGCGCGATCGAGCAGCGTCCACGACACGCTGACCTCGCGGCGGCCGATGCGAATTGTCGTCATCCCATCACCGGATAGCGGATGCGCCGGCGTCCGCCCGACTCGGCCGACGTCAATTCCTTGACCTTGGCGTCCCAAAACTTGATGTTCTCGCGCACCTCGGCGGCGTCGGCGCGCGTCAGCCGGCGGCTCATGTCGCCGGTCGAGGTCTCGTAGGACTGCGAACTGAGCTTGAGCGACTCCGCCAGCCAGAACGCAAGCTGCGCCTGGGCTTCGGCGAGGGTGACGCCGGCACTCATGCGATGCCCCGGCTCAGGAGACGACGGCCGCGCGGGCGGGCGGCGGAGGGCACCGCAGTGCTGCCGGACACGGCGGCGAATGGATTGCGCTCGATCTCGGCCGCCCATGGCGGCGGATTGGTCCAGTCGATCTTTTCCGCCTTGAGCACGATGACGCAGGCCTTGCCGTAGACGGCCAGGTCGAGCGCCTCGTTGCGGCGGCCACCGGCCTTGCGCTCCCAGCCTTTCGGGCCGCGGCGCTCGGCGGCAAGCTCGGCGAACACCGCCGGGTCGATGCCCTCGGGCAGATGGTAGGCGCCGGCGCCCGGTTCCTCGCGCGTGAGCGCGGCGGCGATCTCATCCTTGAGGCGGTCGACCGCCGCGGTGATGATCGGGATGTCGCGCGCGGCCTGCTTGCCGCCGTGCGCCGTTTCGGGATAGCCGAGCACGGCGCGCCGGCGATCGAGGCCACCGGCGCCCTTGATGAGACGGAAGCGCGCGCCGAAGCCGGACTTGCGCATGGCGCGCCAGAACGCATAGGCGCGCTCGGTCACGCCGGGCGCGCCCGAGGAATCGATGACGATCTGCACGGGCGCCAGCGAACGGCCGCCGCCCTCGATCTCGACCAGATGGTCCTTGAGACGTGCGAGCACCGACCAGTCCTCGGCGTAGCGCGCCGGATCGAGCGCGCGGTTTTGCGCGCGCGGGGCCTCGGCGGGCGGCTCGTGCAATTCAAAGCGCTCGATCAGCCAGCGCTCAAGACCCGGGCCCCAGGCATCGACATGGACGACGAAGCGGCTCGCCTGCACGTCGACCTGGACCGTGATGAAGCACGCCTCGGCCGGCGCGACGCCGAGCGGCCGGCGCTCGGCGCGAGCGCGCAAACGCTCCTCCGACAGGCCGCCGACATCGCCGCGCGCGCGCGGCAGATAGGGGCGGCCCTGGTCGATGTTGGTGGTCGCCTTCAAGGCGTTTTCGTCGCCGCTGGCGGCGAAGTCGGCGAGGGCATCGAGATAGCGCAGCGCCATT
>DATBWJ010000382.1:0-2321 GCA_036514935.1 Xanthobacteraceae bacterium | reverse complement strand
GCGCGCGCGGCCTCTCCGCCAAAGAGCGTGCGCCCGCCGGATGCGATCGTCAGGACGCCGAACACAATCGCGACAATGGCCGCAACGAGCGCCCAACGCGGGCGGCCCAACGCCGCGCGCGTCTGCGAGCGCGCTTCGCGCAAGCCGTTCCGGTGATTGATATTCGCCATTGTGCGGCCCCTCGTTGGGGATGTTCCTGGAAAGCGCAGATTAGAGCGTTTTCCGATCAGATTGAATCGGTGCTCGCCCGCCACATCCTCTCTAGTGTCATCGCCCGCGAAGGCGGGCGATCCAGTAAACACAAGATTTTCCGCGAGTTACTGGATGCCCCGCTTGCGCGGGGCATGACAATGGAGAGGTTGGATGTGAAGCGTCATGGCTCAATCTGATCGGAACACGCTCTAAGATGGGATCGCCACGCCCCCTGCGGGGGCTCGCGATGACGAACGCCGCCCGCCCGCGGGTGCGCGCATCCATGCGCGGGCGCGGCAAGGGAGCGCCGGCAAGCGTCAGCCGCGCTTGTCGTAGGGCTTCATCGGCCACTCGGCCGCAGCGTTCGCGGCCACCTTGGGCGCCACCGTGACAAGCTTGCCGCCGCGGTTCTGGATGGCCGAGTTCTTCAGCTTGTCGTTCTGACCCTTCTCGTTGAAGGCGATGCCCGGGCCGGTGCTGACGTTGTCCGTGATATTGGTCTTGCGGATGGCGTCGGCGAGCGCCTTGGGGTCAGTCGAGCCGGCGCGCTTGTAGGCATCGGCGGCCACCAGCAGCGCCTCGAACGTGTAGATATGGTTGGTGTTGAGGTTGATGTCGGGATAGGCTTTGGCCAGCGCGGCTTCGAGCTGCTTGCTCAGCTTCTTGTTGGGATCGTACCACGGCACGAAGCTCATCGGGCCGTCGGACAGCTTGCCGAGCGTCTTGAGGTACTGGTCCTCGTACCAGCCCGGCCCCATGCTCAGCACGCCCATCGGCGACCAGCGCTGCTTGACAAGCTCGCGCGTGAGCAGGATCGCGTCGTTGAGCCGGCTGGTGATGAGCAGCGTGTCGGCGCCGGCCGCCCTCGCCTTGGCGATCTCGACCGAAAGATCGCGCGCGGTCGGATCGTAGGCGATCGACTCGACGATCTTGTACGGCATGTCGAACTTGGGAAAGACGGCGCCGATGCCGTTCTTCATCGCCATGCCGAACGTGTCGTTGACATGCAGGTAGACCACCGACTTCGGGACGGCCTTGGCGGCGGCGAATATCTCCTTCTGGTTGGCGAAGGCGTCGCCCAGGATCATCGGCGCGGTCGGGAAGTTGCGGAACACGAACTTGTAGCCCTGCTCGGTGATCGGCGGGGCGGCGGCGATGTTGATCACGTAGGGAATGCCCTTCTGCTCGGCCACCTGCGCGATCGCCGTGCTCTGGCCGGAATCGAAGGCGCCGACCAGGAGCTGCGCGCCCTCGCTGATCAGCTTTTCGGCGCGCGCGCGCGCCACGTCGACGTTGGTCTCGGTGTCGGCGTTCATGATCGCGAGGTCGGGCAGGCCGAGGCTTTTCAGGATCGCCGGCGCGAGCTCGACTCCGCGCTGGCAGTCCTGGCCGATGCTGGCCTGGGCGCCCGAGCGCGGCAGCAGGACGCCCACTTTTAGGGGGCCGCCCTGCGCGCCCACAATCGACGGCAGGCCGAGGAGCGTGGTGGCCGCGCCTGCGGTAAATGCCCGGCGCGTAAGGGTTGCTGATGACGGCAAGGGCAACTTCCGGCTCATGGGAGTCCTCCGTGACGTTATGGCGCGAACTGAGGCGGCTGCGACAGATGTTGGCTTTTCACCTAGCCTAGAATGGTTTCGATGTCACCGCGACATGCGTGCTCGTGGCCGATCGAGTGACGCCCGGCTAGCCGGCCGAGGCAGCCGTGCGGGTGGTGCCGTCGTTTCAGCGCGGCGGGATCTGGATGAAGTCCTTGATCTGCTCGGCGCTCAGCGGCTTGTCGAGAAACTTGAGCTTGACCGCGTCGCGCATGGCACCGTCGAGGTCCTTCATCTCGTCGGACTGCAACGCCGCCTTGGGCTGAAACTGCACCATCGACTGGCGAACGACGTCCTCGGCGACGCCCGTCTTCTTGGCGTACATGGCAACCGCGGCGGGGTCGGCGTACATCCAGTCGACCGCCTCGCGGTAGGCCTTGATGAACCGCACGATGGCGTCGCGGCGCTTGGCGAGCGCGTCGGCGTTGGCGATCAGCAAGCGCACCGTCTGACCGCGTAGCGAAGGCACGTCGGAGCCGCGCGCGATGATGCGGATCTTGCCCTCGTTGATCTCGCGGATGCCGAACGGCGGGG
>DATBWJ010000381.1:0-4863 GCA_036514935.1 Xanthobacteraceae bacterium | reverse complement strand
CGCCAGCCGCACCAGCCGGTCGGCGGTGCCGCCGATGATGCGCTGGTAGAGCGCCGAATGGCCCATGAAGCCGACGACGAGCAGGTCGGCGTTGAGCTGCTTGACGCGCGCCAGGATGGCCGCGACCACGTGGCCAGCTACCACCTCGGTCTCCAGCTTGACCTTCTTCGCCTTGCCCACCGCGCGTGCCCGGGCGACCACGTCATGGAACTTGTGGTTCTCCTCGTCCTTCGCCTCTATCACCTCGTCGATGGAGGCCGGGACGTTGGGGAGTTCCTCGACTGAGATCATGTGAAGGGGCGCGCGATAGCGCTTGGCGACGTCGCAGGCGACGGAGAGCGCGCGGAAACCGCCCTCCGAGCCGTCGTTGGCGATGACGATGCGCGTGAACACGTCAAACCTCCTGCCGCGCGGGCGCGATCTTCGGCACGAACCATTTTTGCGCGATGACGGTCGGCACCACCGCGCTGGCGATCACCGCGGTGAGGAGAATAGTGTACTGGCGCTGGTCGATAATGTCGTTCGTCAACCCGTAAAGCGCCGAGATCGAGCCGAAGGTGAGCCCGGTCGACATCAACAGCGTCGTGTACATGCCCTCGCGCTTGTCGAAGCGATAATAGCGCGTCAGCGGCAGGATGCCGATGAACTTCGTCGCCATTTTCAGGCCGAGGAACAGCGCGATCAGCGCGCCGCCGCTCACGAGCACGCCGGCTTGCACGAGCGAGCCGGCCTTCAGGAAGTAGAACGGCGTGAGTACGGTGAAGGCGATGACGCGCATGCGGTGCGGCAATTCGTGATCGCGCTGGAACGCCGGCGCCAGCGCCATTCCGATCAGATAAGCCGGCAGCACCGCCTCGCTGCCGACTGCCGCAGCGAAGCCGCCAAGCGCGAGCAGCACGAGCAGAAGAAACTTGATGTCAGGCTCGCTCACTCGGCGCCCGACCTTGGCGAAATACCAGGGTGCGAATTTCGGCAACAGCCACAACGCCGCCGCGGTCGCCCCGGCAAACGCGAGGAGCCAGACCGTAAAGGCCGCGAACACGATGCCAAGCGCAACGACGGTGCCGAGATCGGTAATAAAGCAAGCGGCAAGGATGATCTTGCCAAGCTCGCTCTTGTTGAGGCCGGTTTCGACCATTACCGCGTAGACGACGGCGACCGAGGTCGTGGACAGCGAAATTCCCGCGATCTGCGCCTGCGGCCATGGCCAGCCGAGCAGATAGCGCGCGGCCAGCATGCAGCCGAGATAGGGAAACAGGAAGCTGACGAAACCGATCCCCACGCTGGCGCCCAAGTTGCGCCGCACCACGTCGACGTCCACCTCGGCACCGGCCAGGAAGGTCAACAGGATTGCGCCGAGGCCGGCGAGGTAGTTGACCCATGGCGTGAGCGGCAGTCCGATCAGGTTGCCGCCCAATGCGCCGACCATGATCTCGATGAGCGCCACCGACAACGCGAGTCGAATTGAAATCAGCGAAGACGCCAACGCAAGCCCGATCCACACCGCCGACGCCAGCCAGACATTGTCCATCATCCGACACGCTCCCTTGCGTTGCCTCGCGGACAGCAAGGAAAAGGGGAAAGGGCGGTTCGGGGATCGCGCGCGGGCCAACGAAAAAACCGCCCCGATCACCGACCGAGTCCTACCGTCCTTCGGTTCCGGTAGGAGTCATCAGCCGGTACGGGCGGTTTCGGGGGACTCCATCCCCATTGACGCGCGCGACACTAGCCAGGGCCGGTCGGCGGGTCAACGGCGCGACCGGACGGCGGACCGCCAAGTTGCGTGAGCGCCGGTGGGCCTAATGCATCGCCGCGCGCGGCGTGAGGGCGCCGGCATGGCGGATCACCTGGGCGGCGAGCCGGTGGGCTGCGGTGGCCGCCGCGAGGGGCGGCTGGCCGGCCAGCCGGGCAGCAAGATAGCCGGCGTTGAAGCTGTCGCCGGCGGCGGTGGTGTCAACCGGCTCGATCACTTCCGGCACCGGCACGTGGTCCTGGTCCTTGGCGACGGCCACGAGCGCGCTGTTCGGCCCGTTCTTGACCACCACCTCGCCGATGCCGAAGGCCTGCAGGCGCGCCACCGTTGCCTCCGGGCTCGGATCGCCCCACAGCACCGCCTCGTCGTCGTAGGCGGGCAGCGCGATGTCGACGCGCTTGAGCGCCTCGGCGGAGACGGCGCGAGCGCGCGCCAGGTCGCCCTTCCAGCCGCGCGGACGAAAATTGCCGTCGAAGGCGATTTTGGCGCCGTGCTGGCGCGCCATTTCGAGCACCGCCAAAAAGCGCCCGAGCCCGACGTTGGAATAAAGCGAGAGCGTGATGCCGGAAAAATAGATCAGGCGCGCGCCGACCAGGCCTTCGGCGATGCGCGGCCACTCCGGCAGCTCGAACAGCTCGCATGCGGGGGCGGTATTGCGCCAGGAGAACGCGCGCCGCTCGCCGGAGGGGCCGGTGTCGATGAGGGTGAGCCCGGGCAGGCGGCCGGGCAGGCGCACGATGAGATCATGGCCGATGCCTTCGGCGGCCGTCAGCGCCACCACGCCTTCCGAATAGGGATCGTCGCCGAGCACGGTGGCATAGGAGACCGGCAGGGCCGCGCGCGCCAGATAGATCGCCGTGTGGAACGTGTCACCGCTGTAGGCGAGGCTGAAGCGGCCGTCCTCGCGCGCAAGTTCGATCATCACCTCGCCGACGCAGACGACGGGTTTCTCCGCGCTCATGCGATGGGGCGAGGTTGGTCGAGCGGCATGACGTCCAGCATGGTCCCTCCGGCGGCTTCTGGCAATGCGCGCGCGGGCTCGTCGGCGAAACGTGCCCGCCTGCGCTGCGCGAGATCACGCCGCCTTGCGGCTTGCCAAAAACTCGCCCATGCGCTCGAGCGCGGCCAAAATGGTGTCGGTCGAGTTGGCGTAGGACACCCGCAAATAGCCTTCACCGAGAATGCCGAAGTCGGGCCCGCCGACGGTGGCGACGCCGGCGTCCTCCAAGAGCGCGCTGGCGAGCGGCTTCGACTGCCAGCCGGTGCGCGTGATGTTGGGGAAGGCATAGAACGCGCCCTTGGGCGTTGCGCAGGAGACGCCCGGCAGCCGGTTCAGCCCGTCAACCACGACACGCCTTCGGCGGTCGAACTCGGCGACCATTTCTTTGACGGCGTCCTGCGGGCCGGTGAGCGCCGCGATGCCGGCGTATTGCGCCGGCGCATTGACGCAGGAGTGCAGGTTGACCGCGAGCTTGCGCGCGTAGTCGAAAAGCTTGCCCGGCCACACCGCATAGCCGAGGCGCCAGCCGGTCATGGCATAGGTCTTCGACCAGCCGTTGAGCAGGATGAGCCGGTCGCGCAGCTCGGGATAGGACAACAGGCAGACGTGGCGCTCGCCGTCATAGACCATGTGGTCATAGATCTCGTCCGACATCACCGCGACGTCGGGAAATTTATCGAGCCCTGCGACGAGCTCATCCACTTCGCGCTTGGGCGTGACGCCGCCGGTCGGGTTCGCCGGCGAGTTGAGGATCAGGAGCCGCGCCTGGGGCGTGAGCAGGCCGAGCGTCTCCTTGGCCGAGAACGCGAAGTTGTTCGCTTCGCGGATCGGCACCGGCACCGGCCGCGCGCCGGTGAACTCGATCATCGAGCGGTAGATCGGAAAGCCCGGGTCGGGGTAGAGGATGTCGACGCCGGGCTCGCCGAACATGAGGATCGACATGAACATGGTCGGCTTGCCGCCGGGCAGGATCATCACCTGCGCGGGCGACACCTCGACCCGAAAACGCTGGTGGAGATCGGCGGCGACCGCCTCGCGCAGCGGCAGGATGCCGACCGCCGGCGTGTAGCCGTGATGGCCGTCGCGCAGCGCCTTGATCGCCGCCTCGACGATGTGGTCGGGCGTGCGGAAGTCGGGCTGGCCGATGCCGAGGTTGATGATGGCGCGGCCCTGGCTCTTAAGCTCGGTGGCGCGCGCGAGCACGGCGAAGGCGTTTTCTTCGCCGATGCGATCGAAGGCGGCAACGGTTTTCAGCATGGCGCATCCTTGTAGGGGGCCTGCGCGCGTTGATTTCGCGCGGCAGTTCAGCGCATCCTCGCGGCGAAATCAAACGGTCGCGGACCCATCGCCGGCTAGCCGCGGGAGGGCCCATCGCGGCGCAGCACCACGTTGTGCCGGCTGCGGGCGGTTTTGGCGTAGCCGCGCGCGGCGAGCATGGCGAACAGGTCGATCGACCATTCGTGGCGCGAATCCTCGATGACAACGAGGCGCGGCCACATCGAAGCGGGGGCCTCGCGCAAGAACGGCGCGAGCACGCCATCTTCCGCGCCTTCGACGTCGATCTTCACGGCGTCGATGGCGGCGATGCCGCGCTCGTGCAAGAGTTGCAGCAAGGGCAGGCAGGGCACCCGGGTCACGACGCCCGCCTCACTGCCGTCGAGCGGGCGCGTGCGGCAGCCGCCGCGATCGCGGCGATTGAGCGCGATGGCGACCTCGCCCGCGGCGGCACCGAGCGCCAGCGGCAGCGGCGTGATGGGAAGGCCGGGATTGGCGGCGAGATTGAAGCCGAGCCGCGCAAAATTGCCGGGCTCGGGCTCGACCGCCAGGATACGCGCGTTCGATCCCGCGCGCGCGGCGACGAACAGCGAGTAGAGGCCGACATTGGCGCCGATGTCGATGAACACGAAGGGGCGGTTTTGCACGCGGGCGATCTCGGCGGCGAGCGCCGCGCGCTCGACCGGATCGAACATCTGCGGCGTGAACAGCAGGTTCTTCTCGCAGCCGTTGTCGAGCGGATGAAGCCGCACGCGCAGGCCCCAGCGCTCGACGTCGAGCGCGCCTTTGGCAAGCCGCATCGTCACCACCCGGCGCAGCAGGATCGCCAGCCGCA
>DATBWJ010000380.1:0-4257 GCA_036514935.1 Xanthobacteraceae bacterium | reverse complement strand
CCCGCCGAAGCAATCCGCACGAGAGGATCGCCACGCCCCCTGCGGGGGTTCGCGATGACGGCGTGTGGGACGCAGCGAACATGCCTGAAATCATCCTGCGTTATGGCGTCGGCGCCGCAGCGCGCGCCGCCCTGAGCGCGACGCGGCCAGGGGCTCTTGCCGCGGGGCGGAGGCGCCGCTACATGAGCCTCGGATTTTCCCGACAAGGCGTAAGCTGCGGGGCTCTGCGCGGCAGCGCGGGCTCCGGCGCGGCACGAGGGCACCATGAACGGCCGCCAGTTCGTCTACCACATGCATGGCCTGACCAAGGCCTATGCGGGCAACCGCAAGGTTTTGGAGAACATCAATCTGTCGTTCTACCCGGACGCCAAGATCGGCGTGCTCGGGCTCAACGGCGCCGGCAAGTCGACGCTGTTGCGCATCATGGCCGGGCTCGACCGGGATTTTAACGGCGAGGCCTGGGCCGCCGAGGGCGCGCGCGTCGGCTTCCTGCCGCAGGAGCCGCAGCTCAATGCCGGCAAGAGCGTGCGCGAGAACGTCATGGAGGGCGTCGCCGCCGCCAAGGCGATCCTCGACCGCTACAACGAGATCGCCGCCAACTATTCGGACGAGACCGCCGACGAGATGACGCGGCTGCAGGACGAAATCGAGGCCAAGGGCCTGTGGGACCTCGACTCCAAAATCGACCAGGCGATGGACGCACTGATCTGCCCGCCCGACGAGGCCGACGTCTCGACGCTCTCCGGCGGCGAGAAGCGGCGCGTGGCGCTGTGCAAGCTCCTGCTCGACGAGCCGACCAACCACCTCGACGCCGAGACCGTGGCCTGGCTCGAAGGCCACTTGCGCGCCTATCCGGGCGCGATTCTGATCGTCACCCACGACCGCTACTTCCTCGACAACGTCACGGGGTGGATTCTCGAGCTCGATCGCGGCCGCGGCATTCCCTATCAGGGCAATTATTCGGCCTGGCTCGAGCAGAAGCAGAAGCGGCTCGTGCAGGAAGGGCGCGAGGAGGAGGCGCGCCAGCGCACGCTCGCGCGCGAGCGCGAGTGGATCGCGGCGAGCCCGCGTGCGCGCCAGGCCAAGTCGAAGGCGCGCTACCAGCGCTACGATGAGCTGCTGGCGAAGGCCTCGGAGAAGACCCCCTACACCGCCCAGATCGTCATTCCGGTGGCCGAGCGGCTCGGCCAGAACGTCATCGACTTCGACGGCCTGACCAAAGGCTTCGGCGACCGGCTGCTGATCGACAATCTCTCCTTCAAGCTGCCGGCGGGCGGCATCGTCGGCGTCATCGGGCCGAACGGCGCGGGCAAGACCACGCTGTTTCGCATGATCACCGGGCAGGAGAAGCCCGATGCCGGCTCGATCAGGATCGGCGAGTCGGTCAGACTCGGCTATGTCGACCAGTCGCGCGACAGCCTCGACGGCAGCAAGACCGTGTGGGAGGAGCTTTCAGGCGGCCTCGACGTGCTCCAGCTCGGCAAGCGCGAGGTCAACTCGCGCGCCTACTGCGCGGCGTTCAACTTCAAGGGCGCCGACCAGCAGAAGAAGGTCGGCAGCCTGTCGGGCGGCGAGCGCAACCGCGTGCACCTCGCCAAGATTCTCAAGTCGGGCGCCAACGTGCTCCTGCTCGATGAGCCGACCAACGATCTTGACGTCGACACGCTGCGCGCGCTCGAAGAGGCGCTCGAAGACTTTGCCGGCTGCGCCGTCATCATCAGCCACGACCGCTGGTTTCTCGACCGCATCGCCACCCACATCCTCGCCTTCGAGGGCGACAGCCATGTCGAGTGGTTCGAGGGCAATTTTGCCGACTACGAGGCCGACAAGATGCGGCGGCTGGGAACAGATTCCACCATCCCGCACCGCATCAAGTACAAGAAGTTTTCGCGGTAGCGACTCGATCGGCGTGCGCGACGCTCAACCATTCGGCGCGATCAGATCCACGGCGGGGAAGTAAGCCCGGTAGCGCCGCGTGTCGCGCGTCAGAATCGGCAGGCCGGCGACCTGGGCATGCGCACCAATGAAGAAGTCGGGCAGCACGCCCGTGCGCACGCCGCCGGTGCGGCGATAGCGGAGAAATGTCTTGCCGGCAACGAACAATGCCTCCAGGGGAATGCGTTGTAGTTGAACCTGTAGTTCGGCAAGCGCGTCTGCGAGCATGGCCGCGGTTTCCATGCGTGCTGCCATCTCGGCATAGACGACGTCGTTGATCAGCAAAGGCCCCTCGATGGAGCGGCGCGCCAGATTTTGCAGCGACCATGCGAACCAAGCTGAGTCGCTCGATAGAACGTCCAGCAACACGTTTGTGTCGACGAGCGTCACTTCTTGCGTCGCCGGAAAGTCGCGCTCTCGCCCCGGCTCATTTCCATGAACTCGTCGGTTGTCATGTCGTCTCTGATGAGGCGCCGCTTTGCCAGGGCGCGCAGCCGCTTTTCGTAATTCGACGCGGCGCCCAGCTTCTCGATATAAATCCCGCCGGATGCGGTCGCGCGTACCTCGACGCGGTCACCGGGCTTGATACCGGCCGCCTCGCGCACCTTTTTCGGCAGGGTCACTTGCCCTTTGACGGTGACCGTGGTCGTCATGATGATCCCCAGTATTACTTTGACGTAAAAGTAATACTTGGGACCTCGTGTGTCAATAAAGGCTGCCGTCCTGCAGGGACGGCGCTGCGGGCGCCCGGCGCAGGATGACGGGAGCCCTTGCGGCAACTACGTTACGCGGCATGAATCGGCTCGCCGTCATGGCCGTCGCGTGCGTGGGCGCTTTTGCGTCATGCTCGTGTGCCATGGCCGCCGAGGCCGCATTCCAACAATTCCTGGATAGCTTGTGGCCGTCCGCGCAAGGCCTCGGCGTCTCGCGCGCGACGTTCGAGGCCGCCACGCGCGGGCTGGAGGCGGACTTTTCGCTGCCCGATCTTGTCATTCCCGGCCGGCCGGAGCGCGTGCCGCAGCCCGAATTCGTGCAGGCGCCCGCCGACTACATCAAGGAGACGACGATCGCGCGCCTGGCCGAACACGGCAAGAATCTCGCCGGCGCGCATCGCGCGACGCTCGCGGCCGTCGAGCGGCAGTTCGGCGTGCCGGGCTCGATCATGCTGGCGATCTGGGGCCGCGAGACCGACTTTGGCCGCTACCGCAACACCCACGCCGCCATCCGCGTGCTGGCGACGCAGGCCTTCTACGGCCGCCGCAAGGAGCTCTTTCGCGACGAGCTCTTGCTCGCCCTGAAAATGATCGAGGAGGGCCATGTCAGGCCCGCCGCCATGAAGAGCTCATGGGCTGGCGCCATGGGACTCATGCAGTTCCTGCCATCGGATTTCTACAAGCACGCGGTCGATTTCGACGGCGACGGCCGGGCCGACATCTGGACCTCGGTGCCGGATGCGCTGGCGTCAGCGGCCAAGCAGCTCCTCGACAAGGGCTGGCAGCGCGGCCGCCGCTGGGGCATCGAGGTGCGCGCGCCGCCCGGCACCGATTGCACCCTCGGTGTTCCCTCAAACACCAAGCCGATCGGCGAATGGCTGCGGCTCGGATTTGCGCCCACCGAGGCGCGCGCCTTGCGTGCCGACGACCTCGCCGAGCCGGCCTCGCTACTGCAGCCGGCCGGCAGCTACGGGCCGGCATTCCTGACGCCGAGCAATTATTTCGTGCTCAAGGCGTACAACTTCTCCGATCTCTACGTGCTGTTCGTCGGCCATCTCAGCGACCGCATCGCCGGCGGGCGGCCGTTCGCGACGCCGTGGGGCAGGCTCGTGCAACTGCAAGGCGCCGAGGTCGAGCGCGTCCAGCGCCGTCTCGCCGCGCTCGGCCTCTACGTTGACAGCATCGACGGCAAGGCCGGCATGAAGACGCGCGCCGCGCTCGGCGCCTACCAGAAAGCGAACGGGCTCAAGGTCGACTGCTGGCCGACGACGGCGGTGCTCGAACACATGCAGGCCGGCGCGCAGGACAGATGATTTGCGCGACCGGCGGCGGACGCAACGCTCAGCGCCGCGTGTGCGCGCGGCCGATGGCGTTGAACTGCGCCTTCTGCTCGTCGCTCAGCGCGCCGTAGAACTCGGCGAGCGCCCCGCGCACGCTCTGGATGGCTTCGAGCATGGCGACGAGCCGCTCTTCGATCGCCGCCAGCCGCGCCGACGGCGTGACCGGCATTTCGGTCAGGCACGTCGCGCGCAGCCTGTCGGCGGCCTGCGCTGCCGCGTTCTTCAGCGCGTCGAGCCTGTCGCGCTGCGCCGCGGTCGGCCGCACCGTG
>DATBWJ010000379.1:0-7968 GCA_036514935.1 Xanthobacteraceae bacterium | reverse complement strand
CGGCCAGGACGGCCATGACCGCGGCCAGAAGGTGATTGCCTCGGCCTTCGCCGATCTCGGCTTCGACGTCGACATCGGTCCGCTGTTCGCCACCCCGGCCGAGGCCGCGCGCCAGGCGGTGGAAAACGACGTGCACATCGTTGGCGTCTCCTCGCTCGCCGCCGGACATCTGAGCTTGGTACCGGAGTTGAAAGCGGCGCTCGTCCAGGAAGGCCGCGACGACATCATGATCGTGGTCGGCGGCGTGGTGCCGCCGCAGGACTACGACGCATTACGCGCGGCAGGCGCCGAGGCGATCTTTCCGCCCGGCACAGTGATCGCGGACGCCGCGGAAGACCTCATTCACAAACTCAACCGCCGGCTCGGCCACGGGCAGGAGGCGGCGGAGTAAAGTTGATATTTCGAGCTTTTCGCATTATTCTAGTCTAACCAAACTAGTTTGATCAGAGAAGGATCGATATGAAACACGTCGGGATTTTCGAGGCCAAGACCCACCTGTCGAGCCTCGTCGATGAGGTCGCCAAGGGCGGCGAAATCGTCATCACCCGCCACGGCAAGCCGGTGGCGAAGCTGGTGCGCGCTCAACCCGAATTGAGCGACGAACAGATCGCCCGCAGGCGAGAAGCAATTGCGGGGCTGCGCGAGATTGCGAAGCGGTTGAACATTGGCGCAACGCATGAGGAAATCAAATCCTGGATTGAAGAGGGGCGTCGTTGATCGTCCTTGATGCCTCCCTCATGATCGCTCGCGTTTTGCATGAGCGTCACGCCGGAATTAACGACGATCTTTACGACCTTTTGGATGCAAGTCAGATTGTGGTGCCCTGCCACTGGCCAATTGAATTCGGCAACGCGCTGCGGACGAATGTTCGCCGAGGACGGATCACATTGTCAGACGTCGACGCCATCATCGGCTTCCTGTCCAAGTTCGAGTTGACTGTCGGCCCGCCGATAGAGATCGCTGAGATCGGCGCTCTCGCGCAATTAGCAATCGATCACGGCTTAACGGCATATGACGCCGCTTATGTTCGTCTCGCGTTGGAGCAAGGCGCACGCCTTGCGACCGTGGATCGTGACATGCGTGCCGCAGCACAGCGCCTCGATATTCCACTGCTGCCAGCGTGATGGCGTGTCATGCCGAGATCCTCGACATTGCCCAACGCCAACGCCCTCGCGCGCGGCATCCGCTCAGGCGAGCGCGCGGTGCTGGCGCGCGCGATCACGCTGATCGAGAGCAGGCGCGCCGATCATCAGAAAACCGCACGCGCGCTGGTGCAGGAGCTTCTGCCCCATACCGGCAAGGCGGTCCGCGTCGGCATCACCGGGGCGCCCGGCGTCGGCAAGTCGACCACCATCGACGCATTGGGGACGCTTCTCACCGGTCACGACCACAAGGTCGCGGTGCTGGCGGTTGACCCATCCTCGGTTCGCACGGGCGGCTCGATTCTGGGCGACAAGACGCGCATGGCGAGGCTCGCGGCCGATGCCAATGCCTTCATCCGCCCCTCGCCGGCCGCCGGCACGTTCGGCGGGGTCGCCGCCAAGACACGGGAGACCATGCTGATCTGCGAAGCCGCCGGCTTTGACGTAATCCTGGTCGAGACGGTCGGCATTGGCCAGTCGGAGACGGCCGTCGCCGACATGACCGACTTCTTCCTTGCGCTGATGTTGCCCGGTGCAGGCGACGACCTGCAGGCGCTCAAGAAGGGATTGGTGGAACTCGCCGACATGATCGCGGTCAACAAGGCCGACGGCGACAATATCGCGCGCGCCAATATGGCAGCCGCACAATACCGCGCGGCCTTGCACATACTCAGCCCGCGCTCGCCCAATTGGGCGCCGCCGGTCGTCACCTATTCCGCGCTCACCGGCGAGGGCATCGCCGCCCTGTGGGACCACATCCTCGACCATCGGCGCAAGCTCACCGCGTCCGGCGAAATTGCCGCGCGCCGGCGCGAGCAGCAGATCAAATGGATGTGGGCCATGTTCGAAGACCGCCTGCGCGAACGCCTGCGCTCGGCTGCGCTCAAGGTCCGCCTGCCGCAGATCGAAGCGGCAGTCGCCGCCGGGCGGCTCTCGCCAGCGGTGGCGGTCGACGAGATCATGCGCGCGCTCGGATTGGTGAAGGACTGATCAGGCAGGCGATTTGAGCCGTGGCGAGCATACTCATCACCGGTTTCGGACCGTTTCCCGGCGCGCCGGTCAACCCGACCGCCTCCCTTGTCGCCAAGCTCGCGCGCATCCGCCGGCCGGCCATGGCCGGCGAGGCGTGCATCGCTCACGTGTTGCCGACGAGCTACGCCGCCGTCGACCGCGAGTTGCCGGCGTTGATTGCGCGTCATCGGCCGCGGGCGATCGTCATGTTCGGCTTGGCCGGGCGCAGCAAGGCCATCCGCGTCGAGCGGCAGGCCCGCAACCGCGTCTGGCAGGTCTTGCCCGACGCGCGCGGCTTCATTCCGTTGCGTGGAACGATCGGCACCAGCTCGGCAGAGCTGCGCAGCCGCGCGCCGTTGGCAGAGATTGCCGCGGCGATGCGCTCGGCTGGCCTTGCCGTGCAGCTTTCCCGCGACGCCGGGCGCTACCTTTGCAACTATGCCTATTGGCGCGCGCTTGAGGCGGCGAGAGAGCCGGGAGGGCCGCGCGTCGTCGTCTTCATTCATGTACCGGGATTGCGCGGCGCCTGCCGGCGCCGAGCCTCGGCCAAGCTGCCGACCCTTGATCAGCTCGTACGCGGCGCCCAGCGCGCGCTGATTGCCGTTGCCGCCAGCGCTCGCCGTTAACCACGCGCAGCGAAAGCCACATCGTCCCGCCATGGGACAACGGCTTGGCCCGCAACTTGATCGCCTTGGCGCACGCGGAGGACCGCGATGGCGCTTGACCGGCGAAAGTTTCTCAAAGCGATCGGGCTTTTCGCGGGCGCGACCGTGGCGATCCCCGCCGCCGCCGCGACCGATACTTCGGTGGCGGGCCTCGACGCCGCCCACCTCGGCGTCCGGCCCGGGCGGCCGGATGACCAGACCTTGCTTCTGCAACGGGCCATCGACCAGGCGACCAGTACCCGCCGGGCGCTGACGCTGGCGGCCGGGGTCTATCGCGTCAGCGGAGTATCGCTGCCGGCGGGAGCACAACTGATCGGCGTACCGGGCGCCACCCGGCTGGTGGCCACGCGCGGCAAGCCGATTGTTACGGCCAGCAACGCCGACGGCGTGCGCGTGTCCGGCCTCATCTTCGACGGCGGGGGCCAGCCGCTCCCAACTGGGCAGGGGCTCTTGAGCCTCGCCAACGGCCGCAACGTGCGCATCCTCGATTGCGAACTGATCGGGTCGGCGCGTTTCGGCATTGCGCTCGACTCGATCGAAGGCGAGGTGAGCGGCAACACCGTGATCGGCGCGGCGGACGCGGCCATGTTCGCGCTTGATTCGCGCGGACTGCGGATCAGCGGCAACCGCGTGCGGCGCGCCGGCAACAACGGCATTCTCGTCTGGCGGCGGCAAGCGGGCGAGGACGGCACCATCGTCGCCGAAAATCACATCGAGGATGTCAGCAATCGCGATGGCGGCGACGGCCCCTACGGCAACGGCATCAACGTCTTCCGCGCCGGCAACGTGATCGTGCGCAATAACCGCATCCGGGCGTGTGTCTTCTCCGCCGTGCGCGCCAATGCGGCAAGCAATATCCAGATCATCGGCAATCATTGCAGCGACCTCGGCGAGGTCGCGCTCTATGCCGAGTTCGGCTTTGAGGGTGCGATCATCGCCCACAACACGGTCGAGGGCGCCGGCCACGGCATCTCCGTCACCAACTTCAACGAAGGCGGCCGGCTCGCGGTCGTGCACGCCAACATCGTGCGCAATATCGCCCCGCAGGCGCACGCCCGCACGCCCTCCCATGACCACGGCGTCGGCATCCATGTCGAGGCCGACACCGCCGTCACCGGCAATGTGGTGGAGAAGGCCGCGCGCGTCGGCATCATGGTGGGCTGGGGCCGCTACCTGCGCGACGTCACGGTCACTGGCAACGTGGTGCGCGAGGCGGACATCGGAATCGGGGTCTCGGTGGTGGCGGGCGCGGGCGCGGCGCTCATCGCCAACAACCTCATTGCGCGCGCAAGGAGCGGCGCGATCATCGGCATGGATCACATGCGGCCGGCCACCGCCGATCTGGCGACGGAAGGCGCTGCTCGCCCCAGCTTGCTCGCGATCAGCGGCAATCAGGTGAACTGAGGCGCGCGCCGGCAGACCGCTCCGGCAGTGTTGCGAGCGCGGCGCACTCATGGCGTCGTCAGAAGCGCCGGCGTCGGCCGCAACTCGCCGACGGCAATCCCCCGCCAGTTGCGCAGCACTGGCCGCGCGTATTTCGCCAGCACCTCATCCTGCGCCCCACCCGGCAAAAGGCGCGCGATCACCGCCGCCATGATCACTTCGGCCGCCCGCCCGCCGCCGTCCTCGCACTTGACGGCGATGCCGACGCCCTCTTCCGGCAACGCGCCGCAATAGGCGCCTTCCGCGCCGGTCTTGACGAACACGCGCGCCCCGAAATGACTCATAATCTCGGTCACGAACAGGCCGCTGCCCGCCACGAACCACGGCCTATTCGCGCAGGCCGCGCGCAGCCGGCCGGCCGCCGCCGCGCGCTCGGCGGACATGCCCTGCCCGGTCGCAAAGCGCGCGAAGGCACGCGCGAGGCCCGCCAGAGGCAGCGCGAATGCCGGTGCCGAGCAGCCGTCGATCCCGACATCCTGCGCGCCGATCGCGGCGCCGCAGAGTTCCTCCAGCACCGCCTGGACCTCGCGCTGCACCGGGTGCGAGGGCGCGCAATAGGTGCGCAAATCCGCGCCCATGACGCTGGCGGCGCACAGGAAGCCGGCATGCTTGCCTGAGCAATTGTGATGCAGCGGCGACGGCGTGCCGCCTGCGCGTATCAGCGCGTCCGCGGAAGGCCTGTGGGTTGGCCAGTGCGCGCCGCATTGCAGCGCGCTTTCGTCGAGCCCGGCGCCCGCCAGCATCCGCGCGACGCCGGCGACATGCGCAGGCTCCCCGCTGTGGGAGGCGCACGCCAGCGCAAGCTGCTCGTCGCCGAAGCCGTAGCGATCGGCCGCCCCGCACTCCACGAGCACCAGCGCCTGCAGCGCCTTGACCGCCGAGCGCGGATAGACCCGCGCGGCGACATCGCCGAGCGCAAGAGCCGCCTTGCCGTCGGCATCGACCACCGCGACCGCGCCACGATGGCGGCTCTCCACCAGCGCGCCGCGGATGACTTCGACCAGAACGGGATTAGCCATGGGCGCGTCATTCATTGCAGGGAATCTTTGCACGCGCCACATTTTGGTCGGAAACTGCCCATCGGATCACGTCATGGCAATGCACGGCGGGGCTCCGGTCGGGTTGGGCAAGAGAGGCAGCCGCGCGTGGCGGCCGCGAAATCTGGTCCGGCTGGTCCTGTTCAGTGCCTTCGTGCTGCCGATTGCAGGGCGCGCAGCTCTCTACGCCTCCGGCGATCATCCGCGCAGCTTCCGCGACGCCAACTGGTCGACCAGCGGCCTGCTGCCGCCGGCCGAGCGCGATCCGGACGCGCGCGTCATGGTGTTCGCCGCCCGCAACGGCAGGTGGCGCAGCGTGTTCGCCGTCCACACCTGGATCGTCGTAAAACCGCAGAACGGCGACTATACCCGCTATGACGTCACCGGCTTCGGCCAACCGCTGCGCACCAATGGCTTTGCGCCGGACGCGCATTGGTTCAGCGCGCGACCCGAGGTCGTCGCCGACATCCGCGGCCCACTCGCCGCCGCTGCCATTCCAAAAATTCAGGCGGCGGTCGCGACCTACCCCTTCGCGAAGCCCGGCGACTACCGCGTCTGGCCCGGACCGAACAGCAATACCTTCACCGCGACCGCGCTGCGGGCGGTGCCCGAACTCGCGATCGCGTTGCCGCCGACCGCAATCGGCAAGGATTTTCGGGCCGACGGCTCGCTGGTCGGCTATACCCCCAGTCGCAGCGGCGTCGAGGTCGAGCTGTTTGGCCTCTTCGGGTTCAAGGCGGCCTGGGTCGAGGGCATCGAGATCAATGTGCTGACGCTGGTCGTCGGCCTCGACATTCGCCGGCCGGCGATCAAATTGCCGGCGGTCGGCCGCCTCGGCTTCGACTCGATGGCAGCGGCGAACCCACGCTGAGGCGCAAAGTCGCTCACAGCGAGTTGTTCGCAGCCATCCCGCCCACAGGTGACGGCCGACACCGTTTGTGCAACGTTGCCGGCCCGCGATCTCCGGTGGCCGCACGGCGGCCGGAGGGGCGGCTTCGCGAATTGCGCTTGGTGCAGAAGATGCGCGACACCTGGCCCCTGCTCGAAAAAACTCCGTTCCCGGCGATCAGGCGCCGGCGGCTCGATACGCTGCAGGTGAACATCGGCTATCGCTGCAACCAATCCTGCGTGCATTGTCACGTCGCCGCCGGACCGAACCGAACCGAGGAAATGACCGGCGAGGTGGTCGATCTCGCGCTCGCCGTGCTTGCGCGCCGGCGCATCCCCACACTCGACATCACCGGTGGCGCGCCCGAGCTTAACTCGCATTTTCGCTACCTGGTGCGCGCGGCGCGCGCCAAGGGCGTTCACGTGATGGACCGCTGCAACCTGACGATTCTCGAAGTGCCTGGGCAGGACGATTTGGGCGCATTCCTGGCCGCCGAACGGGTCGAGATCGTGGCCTCGCTGCCGTGCTACCTAGAGAACAACGTCGACCGCCAGCGCGGCCAGGGCGTGTTCGCAGGATCGATCCGCGCGCTCCGCAGTCTCAATGCGCTCGGCTATGGCATCGATGGCTCGGGCCTGACGCTCAACCTCGTCTACAATCCGCAGGGAGCCTCGCTGCCGCCCGGTCAGCCGGACTTGGAGGCCGACTACCGGCGGGTTCTTGGCGAGCGCCACGGCGTCACGTTCAATCGCCTGCTCACGCTCGCCAACATGCCGATTCAACGCTTCGGCTCCATGCTGATTTCGAAAGGCGAACTTGAGCCCTACCTGGCGCTTCTGCGCGGTGCGCACCGCGAGGAGAACCTCCATAGCGTGATGTGCCGAGACCTGATCTCGGTGGACTGGCGCGGATACCTGTTCGACTGCGACTTCAACCAGATGCTCGATCTGCCGGCGCGCCGCGCCGGACATCGGCTGCACCTGCGCGACCTGCTCGACACGGATGTCGCCGGACATCCAATCGAGGTCGCCGGCCATTGCTTCGGCTGCACCGCCGGTCAGGGATCGAGCTGCGGGGGCGCGCTGACGCACGCCGCATAGGCGCGCCTACGACCGGCAGATGGCGCGAGCCCTGGGTGCGAACGGCCATGGCAATTCGATGACGCTCTCGATCATCATGCCGGTGCTCGACGAGGAGGCGACAATTGCCGACGCACTCGGCGCGCTCGCCTCATGGCGGGCATCGGGGGTCGAGGTCATCGTCGCCGATGGCGGCAGCCGCGACCGTACCGTCGAGATCGCGCGCGCGCATTGCAGCCATGTGATCGTGGCCGCGCGCGGCCGGGGGGCGCAGATGAACGCTGGCGCCGCCGCGGCGCGCGGTGACGTGCTGCTGTTTCTGCATGCCGACACGCGGCTGCCGCCCGAGGGCCCGCGCCTCCTGCTGCACGCATTGGAGCGCAGCGAGCGGGCGTGGGGCCGCTTTGACGTGTGCATTGCCGGCCGCCACCCGCTGCTGCCGCTTATCGCCGTGCTGATGAATGTTCGATCGCGCCTGACGGGGATCGCGACGGGCGATCAGGCGATGTTCGTGCGGCGCGAAGCGTTTGCCGCGGTCGGCGGATTTCCCGACATCGCGCTGATGGAGGACGTCGTTCTGTCGCGCCGGCTCAAGCGGCTGACGAGGCCGCTCTGTCTGTCGGCCCGCGTGACGACCTCCGGCCGGCGCTGGGACCAACAGGGATGGCTGCGCACGGTGGTGTTGATGTGGCGGTTGCGGCT
>DATBWJ010000378.1:0-11067 GCA_036514935.1 Xanthobacteraceae bacterium | reverse complement strand
CGTGGCGAGGCGCCGCCTTCGGCCCTCGCCTCGCCGCCAGCGCCGCGCGCGTGCGCGCGCCGGTGCTGGCAGCGCGACTTGCACCGCCGGCCGTATCACAGCACTGCAACTTGCATCGTGGTGGTCGAGACAAAATTAACGCTCGGCGCAACGGCCGTCGCATCGCCCTCCGTATAAACTCTTATCGTCCGGTCCCGCGATCGGTGCGGGATTTCGATTTCCGTCGAATTTTCGCGCAATTCGGCGCTCGGTTTGGTTAAGCGAGCGCGGACGTCGAGCGCAAAACGCCGCGCTGTCGTAAGCACGCATTAAGGCGCGTCCTATACGCCATTCATTGGCGAAATCGGTTCCGGGACGGCCACGGCGTTGGCCGCCGCGCATCATCGCATCATGAAGATACTTGCAGCGAGGCGTTTTCAATGAGGCCCATCGTCGTGAAAATACTCGTCGCGATCACCGTCGCGGCGTCGGCGAGCGTGCCGGCCGCGCGCGCCGAGCATCTGACCCTCAACGTGGCCAGCACATTCCCGGGCAGCATGCCGATCCTCGGCGAAGCCGCGCGCCGCATGACCAGCCTGGTCCGGCGTGCGACCGACGACGAGGTGGTTCTCAAGTTCCATGAGCCGGGCGCACTCGCGCCGGCGGCCGAGACCGTCAATGCCGTGGCCAAAGGAATGGTGCCAGCGGCGTGGGCCGGCGCCGGCTGGTTCGCCGCCAAGGACAGCGCGTTCAACATGTTCTCCAGCGTGCCCTTCGGGCCCGACATGGGTGAATACCTGGCCTGGATGTATCGCGGTGGCGGGCTGGACGCCGCGCGCGCCATGTTCCACGCCAACGGCGTCCACAATATTCCCTGCATCATCATCCCGCCCGAAGCCTCTGGCTGGTTCCAGAAGGAGATCAGGTCGGTCGCCGACCTCAACGGCCTGAAAATGCGCGTCTTTGGGCTGGGTGCGAAGGTCATGCAGAAGCTCGGCGTGGTGACGTTTCAGCTCCCGCCGGGCGAGATTTTGGAAGCGCTCAAGAGCGGCGCGATCGACGCCGCCGAGTTCTCGCTGCCTTCGATCGACCAGCCGCTCGGTCTGCAGACCGTCGCCAAGTATTACTACTTTCCCGGCTGGCATCAGCAGGCGACGCTGTTCGATCTGTACGTCAACAAGTCGACGTGGGACGCGCTGGCCGAGCGCCAGCGGGCGGTCATCGAGGCTTCCTGCGGCGACACCATGCGCGAGACGATCGCCCAGGGCGAGGCCGCGCAGTGGAAGGCGATGAGAGAGATGCAGGCGCAGGGCGTGAAGCTCAAGCGCTGGGCTCCCGAGATCCTGGTCGCCTTCGAAAACGCCTGGAAGGAGGTCGTCGCCGAGGAATCGGAGAAGAACCCGAATTTCAAGCGCATCTACGCCTCCTTTTCGCAGTTCCGCGAGAACTACTCGATCTGGCGTCATTTCAGCACGTTGCAATGACGCGCACGCAGCAGTGCGAGGCACCCTTTGCGATGTGCGGCCGATGGGCGGTCCGGCAGCTTGCCGATCGTGAGGTCGCGCCCGCTCTCAGGCCCGGACTCCGATGACGGTTCTTCACAACGCCAGCATCCGCACCAAGCTTGCTGCGGTATTTGGAACTGCCCTGATGCTGGTCGTAGCCGTCGGGCTGTCCGGGCTATTGCTGCTGCGCGCCGTGCACAACGTCGCGCAGGAGGTCCGCGACGTCTGGCTGCCGCGACTCGAGCTGCTGGGCGACATGAAGCGCGCCGCCTCGGAGCATCACCTTCTGGCCACGCGCCGCACCCAGACGACCAATTTCCACCATCTCGCCTCGATCGCCGCCGGCATGCGGCAGACGCAGCAGCTCCTAAGCGAGTCGGGCGATGCTTATCAGCGCTCGCTCCCATCGAGCGAGGAGCGCGTGTCGCTCGACGAGTTCCGCCAGATCTGGTCGGATTATGAGGACACCCTGGCCACGGTGCTCCAGAAGATCGAGAGCGGCGAGATCAGCATCGCGGTCATCGAATTCAACACGACATCGGCGGCCGCCTTCGAACGCGCCGTGAGCAAGCTTGAACGACTGATCAGCTTCTCGAAACAAGAGAGCTACCACGCCACCGCCCGGGCCGGCGGAGTCTACCAGCTCGCGCAGCTGTTCACGGTCATATTGATCACCGCGGCAGCGGCCTATGCCTTCTCCGCCATCGCGTGGACCACCACGAGCATCAGCTCTCCGATCCTGCGGATCAGCGCAGCCATGCGCCGTTTGACGGCCGGCGACGACGCGGTCACCTTCACCGAGGGTTTGGAGCGCCAGGACGAGATTGGCACGCTCGCCGCCGCCGTCGCCGGCTACCGCGACAGCCTGATCCGCATGCGGCAATTGAGCGAGACCGCAGAACGGGAACGCCAACGGCTCCAGGCGGCCGTCAGCAACATGCCGATCGGTCTTGCGATGTTCGACGCACAGCAGCAGCTCATCATTTGCAACAGCCGCTACGGCGAGATCTACGATCTGCCGGCCGAACTGCTGCAGCCGGGCGTCACGCTGCGCCAGATGCTCGAACATCGCTTCAAGTCCGGCGCGCTGCCGGTCGCCGATCCGGAAGCTCACTATCACGATATCGTGCAGGGCCTCAGGAGCAAGGAGCCGACGCAGCGGCTGCTTGCGCTCAGCAACGGCCGAATCGTCAGCGTCATCCAGCAGCCGATGGAAGGGGCCGGCTGGCTCGCCACCCACGAGGACGTCACCGAACGCCGGCGCGCCGAGGAGCAAATCCATCACATGGCGCGCCACGACGCGCTCACTGATCTGCCGAACCGCGTCCTGTTCAAGGAGCAGCTCGGCTCCGAGCTCAAGCGCCTGCCGCGCGGGGAAACCGTCGCCGTCCTCTGTCTCGACCTCGATCGCTTCAAGAGCGTCAATGACACGCTCGGGCATCCCGCCGGCGACCTGCTGCTCAAGATAGTGGCCGATCGGCTGAGGAGTTGCGTGCGCGAGTTCGACATGGTCGCCCGATTCGGCGGCGACGAGTTTGCGATCGTGCAGCTCAAGGCCGCGCAGCCTGCGGGCGCGACTGCGCTGGCCGACCGCATGATCGAAGCCCTGAGCGCGCCCTACGATCTCGCGGGACACCAGGTCGTCATTGGCGTGAGTGTCGGCATCGCCATTGCGCCGGGCGACGGCATGGACGCCGACGTCCTGCTCAAGAATGGCGACATGGCGCTCTACCGCGCAAAAAGCGATGGCCGCGGCACTTACCGCCTGTTCGAGGCCGAGATGGACGCGCGCATGCAGGCGCGCCGCGCGCTCGAGCTCGATCTGCGGCGGGGGCTGCTGCATAACGAGTTCGACGTCTACTATCAGCCCGTCATCAATCTGCATAGCAATCGGGTGACGGGCTTCGAAGCATTGTTGCGCTGGCGACACCCCGAGCGCGGCATCGTATCTCCTGACGAGTTCATTCCGCTCGCGGAAGAGATCGGCCTGATCGTGCCGATCGGCGCGTTCGTCCTGCGGCGGGCGTGCATGGTCGCCGCCACATGGCCGCGTGACCTCGGCGTGGCGGTCAACTTCTCTCCGGTGCAATTCAAGAGCAAGAATCTACTCGAGACGGTGATCAACGCCCTCGCGGTGTCAAAGCTCGCGCCCCATCGCCTTGAGGTCGAGATCACCGAAGGCGTTCTGCTCAACGACACCGAATCAACGCTCGCCACCCTCCATCAGTTGCGCGCGCTCGGGGTGCGCATTGCCATGGACGACTTCGGGACGGGATATTCGAGTCTTAGCTATCTTCGCAGCTTCCCGTTCGACCGGATCAAGATCGACCGCTCGTTCATCTCCAATGTGAAGGACCAGAACAGCTCCACCGCGATCATCCGCGCCGTGACTGGACTGAGCGCGAGCCTCGGGATGGTCACCACCGCGGAAGGCGTCGAGACCAAGGAGCAGCTCGAGCGCGTGCGCGCCGAAGGGTGCGCCGAGGTGCAAGGTTTTCTGTTCAGCCCGCCGCGGCCCGAGAGCGAAATCAGCCAGATGCTCGCCCAGTTGCCCCGGCAGATCAGGGACGCGGCTTAACGCTCCCCGCCCGAGGCCCACGATGCGCCAATGCCCTTTCGGCGACAATCCGTGCGCGCGCGATGCGAGGGCTCCCGCGCCATCGTTAACCATTCCGCGGGGACCGCCCCTGTCCCCGGCGGGGCTGACTTGCCGGCCCGGCGGCGCGGACGCGCCGGGCCACCTTGCACGTGACCGGCAAAGCCAGATTTTCTTGACAGATCAATGCTCGGTCCGCATAACCGGCCCCGACAGCGTGGGCGGTTTGCGTCCGCGCGACGTTGCGGCCGCGAAGCGGCCAAATGCACCGGAAATCCGCCTAAACGAAGCCGATCCGACCAGGCTGCGGGCGCCGGGATCGAATGCGAGGCAGACATGTTCGCAGTCATAAGAACCGGCGGCAAGCAGTACCGCGTCGCTGCCGACGACACCGTGCGGGTGGCCAGGCTCGCCGGCGAGCCGGGCGAGATCGTCGAGTTGACCGACGTGCTGATGGTCGGCGGCGAAACCCCGGTGATCGGCAACCCGGTGAGCGGCGCCACCGTGGCCGCCGAGGTCGTCGAGCACGGGCGCGGACCGAAGATCATCGCGTTCAAGAAGCGGCGGCGGAAGAATTCGCGGCGCAAGCGCGGCTATCGCGAGGAGTTCACTCTGATCCGCATCACCGAAATCCTGACCGACGGCCACAAGCCGTCGAAGGAGGCGCGGCCGAAACCGGCGCGCAAAGAGCCGCCGGCGCCTGCCGCGCAGGCGGACGCCTCCGCGTAGCCGGCTCGCCCGCAACCAGCCTGCGATGCCGCTGCGCGAGGATGCGGGATTGATGGCGCGAGCGGGCGCCGCGCAAGGACGAAGGTGAAAAGGTCGAAGAAATTTGCCAGTTCGGTGATGATTTCGTCACAAAGCTGAGCTAAGGGACAATCGTACGGAGACCATCATGGCTCACAAAAAGGCAGGCGGATCGTCGCGCAACGGGCGCGATTCGCCCGGTCAGCGGCTCGGCGTCAAGCTGTTCGGCGGCGAGAACTGTTCCGCCGGCAATATCATCGTGCGCCAGCGCGGAACGCGATGGCATGCGGGCTCGAACGTGGGCACCGGCAGGGACCATACGCTGTTCGCGCTCAGTGACGGCCGCGTCGAGTACCGCACCAAGGCCAAAGGGCGCACGTTCGTCTCCGTCGTACCAGTGACGGAGGCGGCTGCGGAATAGCGGTGGATCAGCGAGGTCCGCCGGCATCCAGTCGAACCGGCGAACCGAGGGGTTCCATGCCAAGGGGAGACCGGGACGCCGGCTCCCCTTTATCGTTTGCGACGAGGAGCCCAGGTCATGACACTGCTCGAACAATTCCGCGACGCGTTGGAGGGACGAAGTACCCCCGTCCTCGAGACCGATCGGCTGGTGCTGCGCGCGCCGCGCCTCGAGGACGCCAAAGCGGTAGCCGCGCTCGCGGGTGATCGCCGCGTTGCCGAGAACACCATGCGCATCCCGCATCCCTACACGTTGGCCGATGCCGCCGAGTGGATTTCGTCCGCCAATTCCGGCGCCGGCAAGCACACCTTCCTGGTCACGCACGGCGGCGCGCCGATCGGCGCCTGCGGCCTTGATGATCGCTCCGGGCCTGCGCCCGAGCTCGGCTACTGGCTCGGCGTTCCTTATTGGGGCCAGGGCTTTGCCACCGAAGCGGCGCGCGCGGTGATCGATTTCGCGTTCGGCGAGCTCGGCATCGAGGCGGTGCAGGCCGGCGCGCGCGTGAGCAATCCGGCCTCGCGCCGCGTGCTGGAGAAATGCGGCTTCCAGTGGGCCGGCGTCGGCCTCTACCGCATCCGCGCGATGAACACGTCAGCCCCTTGCGACCGCTTCCGCCTCGATCGCGCCCTTTGGGCCTCGCTGAGGAATTGGAACGATGCGCGGCGGGTGGCCTGACCGCTTGCAGACGACGGCTCGCGCCGGTGGTGCGGCTATCCGGTTGCGCCGCGACGCCGTGGCCAGTTGACAGTCCGGCCTAACAGGAGGAGGCTGGTGATGCTCCAGGGTCGCATGAGCGGCCCGTAACGTGGCACTAGAGGAAGGACGATGACGCCCCCGGGCCAGGCAGGCCGTGATGATCGCCACGGCGGCGTTCGGACCGTGGTGTAGCGGCAACCCACGAACGGCACGCGCGGGAGCGGCCTATCGGGCGCCATCAGTGAGGCACGGCCCGGCCTGGCCCCTCCCGGCGGTGCTCCTTGCCACACCCTTGACCTGACACTTTCATCGTTGCCCGCGACGCCCGCCGCTGAGCGCCAGGCGCGTGCTGTCTGTTCCCTACGGCATGTCATCGTAATGGCACTTGTCCTTCGTCATGCTCCGCGAAAGCGGAGCATCCAGTAACCACGGACGCCGGCGGCTACTGGATCGTCCGCTGGAGTTTACCATCGGGCCGGCCTTCGGCCGGTCCCGTTGGCGGACGATGACGATCATGTCTGAATCGTTATAGCCGTTGGTACCACTCGTCCCGCTGGCCTGCGCGTTGGCCTGCGCGCTGGCTGCCGCCGGCTGATCTCGCTGGCGCGGGTTATCTCGACATTGAAAACCGAGCCGTCCGCCCGCATTTGGATGGGGCGTGTTGCCATGAAGTTTCTGGATCAAGCCAAGATCTACATCCGCTCCGGCGACGGCGGCGCAGGGGCGGTGTCGTTTCGGCGCGAGAAGTTCATCGAGTTCGGCGGCCCCGACGGCGGCGGCGGCGGACGGGGGGGCGATGTCGTGGCCGAATGCGTCGACGGCCTCAACACGCTGATCGACTATCGCTACCAGCAGCATTTCCGCGCCAGGAACGGCGGCCACGGCATGGGCAAGAACCGCACGGGCGCGCGCGGCGCCGAAGTCGTCCTCAAGGTGCCGGTGGGAACGCAGGTCTTCGACGAGGACATGACACTGCTCGCCGACCTGACGGCAATCGGCCAGCGTGCCGTGCTCGCCAAGGGCGGCAATGGCGGCTTCGGCAACGCCCATTTCAAGTCGTCCACCAATCGCGCACCGCGCCATGCCAATCCCGGTCTGCCGGGCGAGGAGCGCGTGGTCTGGCTGCGGCTCAAACTGATTGCCGACGCCGGCCTGGTCGGACTGCCCAATGCCGGCAAGTCCACGTTCCTGGCCGCGGTCAGCGCGGCCAGGCCGAAGATCGCCGACTACCCGTTCACGACGCTCTACCCGCACCTCGGCGTGGTTGCGATCGACGACAGCGAGTTCGTGCTGGCCGACATTCCCGGCCTGATTGCGGGTGCCCACGAGGGCGTCGGCCTCGGCGACCGCTTCCTCGGCCACATCGAGCGCTGCCGCGTGCTGCTCCACCTCGTCGACGGCACCGGCGAGCATGCCGGCAAGGCCTATGCGACTGTGCGGGCCGAGCTTGCGGCCTATGGCCATGGCCTCGCCGACAAGCCGGAGATCGTGGCGCTCAACAAGGCCGATGCGCTCGTGCCTGAACAGATCAAGGCGCAGCTCGCGCGCCTCAAGCGCGCTGCAGGCAGAACGCCGCTCGTCATCTCCGCGGCCACCGGGCAGGGCGTGCCGGAAGCGCTGCGCGCGCTCGCCAAGGTCATCGACGAGGTGCGGGCCAGTGCGCCACCGCCGAACCACATCCGGCAACCGCCCACCTGAAGCGGCCCGGGAGGACGGCCTGCGAAGCGTTGCAATTCATCATCCGCTATGACAGACGTGCCCGTCACCTTCAGGCACGTCAGGGCGGCGGATGACGTCGGCGACTTGAACACATGAAAAGGACTCCTGCCCTCGCCGACTTCCGTCGCGTCGTCGTCAAGGTCGGCTCCTCGCTCCTCGTCGACGCGGATGCCGGCAAGGTCAAGGAGGCGTGGCTCGCCTCGCTGGCGTTCGATATCGCCCGGCTGCACGCGCATAAGCGCGACCTGCTGGTGGTCTCCTCTGGAGCCATCGCGCTCGGCCGCTCGGTGCTCAAGCTCAAGGGCGCGCTCAAGCTCGAGGACAGCCAGGCGGCGGCCGCGGTGGGCCAGATCGCGCTCGCGCGCACCTGGTCCGAGGCGCTTGGCCGCCACGGCATCGGCACCGGCCAGATTCTCGTGACTCTCGGCGACACCGAGGAGCGCCGGCGCTACCTCAACGCGCGGTCCACCATCGCCAAGCTGCTGGAGTGGCGGATGGTGCCGGTGATCAACGAAAACGACACGGTTGCGACCAGCGAGATCCGCTATGGCGACAATGACCGGCTCGCCGCCCGCGTCGCCACCATGATGAGCGCCGATCTGCTGGTGCTGCTCTCCGACGTCGATGGGCTCTATGACGCGCCGCCCGAGCAGGACGCCGGCGCGAAGCTGATCCCGGTGGTCGAGCGCATCACGCCTGCGATCGAGGCGATGGCGGGCACCGCCGGTTCGCAGACCGCGCGCGGCGGCATGCAGACCAAGATCGAGGCCGGCAAGATCGCGACCGCCGGCGGCACCCACATGATCATCGCCTCGGGACGGGTCGACCATCCCTTGCAGGCGATCGCCGACGGCGCGCCCTGCACCTGGTTCCTGACGCCGGCCAACCCGGTGACGGCGCGCAAGAAGTGGATCGCCGGCTCGCTGGAGCCGAAGGGCACGCTCGTTATCGACGCCGGAGCAGTCGCCGCTCTGCGCGGCGGCCGCAGCCTGCTGCCGGCGGGTGTCGTTCGCGTCGAGGGCCGGTTTGCGCGCGGCGACGCGGTGATCATGCGCGGCCCCGACGGCGGCGAGATCGGCCGCGGCCTCGTCGCCTACGACGCGGAGGATGCGGACAAGATCAAGGGCAAGTCGTCAAGCGAGGTGGCGCTCATTCTCGGCCTCGAAGGCCGCGCGGAGATGATCCACCGCGACGACCTCGTGGTCGGCCGCTGAGCGTCGTCAGCCCGGCCGGCGCACGCGTCGGCGCTCGCCCGCCGGGGGAGGCTCGTACCACGGATTCTGCACGCACGCGCCGCCGTTTCCTCGCAATGCGTCGAGGCATTGCTCGAAGGTGGTAAAGCCGCAATTGGCCGCGCCACCCATGCGGCCGCCATATTGCGCGCACCACGGATAGATGATTGCTGCGCTCGGTTGGGGGCCGGCAATGAGGGCCAGCGCCCCGCCCGCGGCAACGATGGTCACGATGACAATCCTGCGCATGGGCTACTCCACGGAGCTGTTGAGGGTCATGCTAGCACGGGCGCGCGGAGCCGCCCAAGCCGGAGCATGTTGATATTTAGTTTTCCCTGGGATGGCCTCCGACCTTGCCGCCGACGCGCCCGGGCGGCCACCGGCACGCTCTTCTAGCCTCAGACATAGTCGTCGCCGGCGCCGCGAACTTTGAGCCTTGCGCGGTGGATGCCGGCCCCTATAGTCCGCGCCGTTCGGGGCGCGAAAGCCGCGTTGCGGGGCAAGGATTCTTGATGACGAAAAGCAGCGTGAAGAAGGTGGTGCTCGCCTATTCCGGCGGGCTCGACACATCGATCATCCTCAAATGGCTGCAGACGACCTACGGCTGCGAGGTGGTGACCTTCACCGCCGACCTCGGCCAGGGCGAGGAGCTTGAGCCTGCCCGCGCGAAGGCGTTGCTGCTCGGCATCAAGCCCCAAAACATCTTCATCGAGGACCTGCGCGAGGAATTCGTGCGCGACTACGTCTTCCCGATGTTCCGCGCGAACGCGCTCTATGAGGGCCAGTACCTGCTCGGCACCTCGATCGCGCGGCCGCTGATCGCCAAGAGGCAGATCGAGATCGCCGAGAAAGTCGGCGCCGACGCCGTCACCCATGGCGCGACCGGCAAAGGCAATGACCAGGTCCGTTTCGAGCTTGCCTATTACGCACTCAAGCCCGAGGTGAAGGTGATCGCGCCCTGGCGCGAGTGGAGTTTTCGGGGCCGCGAAGAGCTTCTGGAGTTTGCCCGCGCGCACCAGATTCCGATCGCCAAGGACAAGGAGGGCGAGGCGCCGTTCTCGGTCGATGCCAACCTGCTCCACTCCTCCTCCGAGGGCAAGGTGCTGGAGGACCCGGCGATCGAGGCCCCTTCGATCGTCTACCAGCGCACGCTCTCGCCGATGGAGGCTCCCGATGCGCCGACCGAGGTCCGCATCGGCTTCGAGAACGGGGACGCGGTCAGCATCGATGGCAAGCACCTCTCGCCGGCGGCGGTCCTCACCACACTCAATGCGCTCGGCAAGGCGAACGGCATCGGCCGCGTCGATCTGGTCGAGAACCGCTTTGTCGGCATGAAGTCGCGCGGCGTCTACGAGACGCCCGGTGGCACCATCCTGCTCGCCGCGCATCGCGGCATCGAATCGATCACGCTGGACCGCGGCGCGGCGCACCTCAAGGACGAGCTGATGCCGCGCTACGCGGAGCTCATCTACAACGGCTTCTGGTTCTCGCCCGAGCGCGAGATGCTGCAGGCGCTGATTGACAAGAGCCAGGAGCACGTGGCCGGCGAAGTGCGGCTCAAGCTCTACAAGGGCAATGTGATGGTGACCGGCCGCGAGAGCGCAGGATCGCTCTATTCCTCGGACCTCGTCACCTTCGAGGACGACAAGGGCGCCTATGACCAGAAGGACGCCGAGGGCTTCATTCGGCTCACTGCCCTGCGCCTGCGCACCCTTGCCCAGCGCCGCAAGAAGCAGAAGCGCTAGCGCGCCACGCGATAGCGTTCGATCACGGTCTCGTCGACAGTGAGCCCCAGGCCCGCGCCCGCCGGCACGCGCAGGTGGCCGTCGCTGGCATTGACCTGATCGCCGAACGGGCTTGCCTCGAGGTCGCAGTAGAAGCGCTCGACCGGCGGCGGCGCCGGCAGGCTCGCGCACACGTGCACGGTCGCGATCAGGCCGGGGCCGAAATAGGGCGAGTGCGGGGCGAGCGCGACCCCGCGCGCGGCGGCCAGCGCGATGATCCGGCGCATTTCGGTGACGCCGCCGATCTTGGTGAGGCTCGGTTGCAGGTAATCGACGCGCGCTTCGATCAGACGTTCGATGTCGCCGAGCGTGCCGGCGTTCTCGCCCGCCGCGACCGGCGTGCCGGCGG
>DATBWJ010000377.1:0-4557 GCA_036514935.1 Xanthobacteraceae bacterium | reverse complement strand
CGAAGGCGGGGAGGCGACATTAGCAACGCCCATGCAAAACTCTGCCCAGCCGTTCGTTTTACATTGGCCGATGCCGATCGCGCCGCTGATCTGTGGGGAATGAATTGCGGGCCAGGCGCGCTCGCTGCTGTCTGCGGCCTGACTCTCGATGAAGTGCGGCCGCACATGGGCGACTTCGAGAGCAAGGGCTATACGAATCCGACGCTGATGTTTGCCGCGCTCAAAAGCATTGGCGTCAAACATTCCCTAATCCGCGTCCGCGGCGCATGACCCGCCAGGACGCCATCCAGCAGATCCTCGCGATCGTCGCCGGTGCGCGGGCGCCGGTTGCGCCGGTCATTGTCGAGACGTCGCCCATACCGCGCGTCCGCGTGTCTGCTCGGCCGCCGGCTTTTTCGCCGCAACAACCCGCACCCTCCCAGGCGGGAGAGGCTGCCGATCAATTCACCCCGGAAAAAACAGCGGCGGCGAATGCCGAGGCGGAAGCCGAGCAGCTGCACCGCGAGCAGGAGGTCAAACGCGCGGCGCTCAACGGCGAGCTGGCGCATCTGCCGATGACCGATCTCGGCAATGTCGAGCGCTTCCGCAAGCGCTTCGGCGATGCCTTCAAATGGACGGCGGCGCTCGGCTGGCTCTATTGGGACGGCCGGCGCTGGGCGCGCAAGGGTGCCGACGAGCGCGTGCGCATTGCCGCGCACGAGACGGTGCGCGCCATCCAGGACGAAGCCAAGGCGCTGTTCGGCGAGGCCGACGCCATCCAGGCTGAATTTGCAGCCGAGGAATTGGAGCAGGCCGAGCAGGAGACGACACCGAAGAAGAAGGGAGGCAAAGGCCCGGCGCTGACGCTGGTGAACGACCGCGACAATCCGGACCGTGCCAAAAACGGCAAGCGCGGGCGCAAGAAAAAGAGCGCGGCCGAGCCGGCGCCGCTCGAGCGCAAGAAGATCGAGCGCTTCCTCAAGTTCAAGCGGCTGCGCGGGCTCGCCATGGCGCTATCGGAATGGGGTCTCGATTCCGAGATGAATTCCAAGATCGTGCCGATCGACAAGCACGCGGCGCCCTATCTGGCCGTCGACGTCGAGGCGTTCGACGCCGATCCGTGGATGTTCAATTGCCACAACGGCACGCTGGTGGTCGACCGCGACGCGCCCGGCATGATCCGCTTCAAGCCGCACGATCCGGCCGACCTGATCAGCAAGCTGTCGCCGGTCGACTACGATCCGCGCGCGCTCTGTCCGCTGTTCGACCGCTTCATCGAGCGGGTACAGCCGGAACCGGCGCAGCGCCGGCTGTTGTTCGCCTGGCTCGGCTATTCGCTGACCGGCGACACAGCCGAGCAGAAGCTGATGATGCTGCATGGCGAAGGGCGGAACGGCAAGGGCGTGTTCGTGCGCATCTGCTCGCACATCGCCGGCGACTACGCCAAGGCGACGCCGATCGAGACCTTCCTGGCGGAAACCGCGGCGCGCAACGCCTCGCAGCCGACGCCGCATCTGGCGGCGCTGCCGGGCGTGCGCATGCTCACCACCAACGAGCCGCGCAAGGGCGCCGTGCTGGACGAGGCCTTCATCAAGCTGGTGACCGGCGACGACATGCTGCCGGCGCGCGAGCTCAACAAGCCGCAGTTCGAATTCAAGCCGGCCTTCAAGCTGACCATCTCGGGCAACCACAAGCCGAAGATCCACGACCAGACCGAGAGTATCTGGTCGCGCATGATGCTGGTGCCGTGGGACGTGATCATCCCGAAGCCGGAGCGCGACCTCAAACTCGACGGCAAGCTGATGCGCGAGGCCGCTGGCGTGCTCAACGTGCTGCTCGACGGCCTGCGCGACTGGCTGGTCAACGGCATCGTGCTGTCGGACGCCACCGAAAAGGCGACGGCGAAATATCGCGAGGCCTCCGATCCGCTCGGCCGCTTCCTGACCGATTGCGTGCTGGCGGAAAAAGGCGCGCGCGTGCAGTCGACGGCGCTGCATGAATTGTTCGTGGCCTGGGCGCGCGCCACCGGCGGCCCGGAATGGAAACATACCGGCTTCACCAACGCCATGATCGACCGCGGCTTCGAGACCAAGAAATCGAACGTGATGTTTTTTCTCGATATCCGGGCGGTGAAGAAGGTCGGCGACTTCGTCGACCATCTCGGCCGCGCGCTCGCCGGCACCGAGGACGACCGCGGCAAGCCGGCGGCGCGGTCGGTCGATGTCGGCGACGATGACGAGATTACGTTCTAACCCTCCCATGCCTCCCGGGAATGGGAGGCTGAGCGTGAGGCTAAGTGTCTGAATTTGGCTGCTTTGGGAGTGATCGGGATGGATGGGAGGTTTTTTTGGCTGTCGGACTCATGCGCGCGCACGCGCGCGCACGCGCGCGCACGCATGCGCGGACAACGTAAAAACCCTCCCAACCCTCCCAAGTGACTCTCAAGACTCGTGAATTCCTTGTGAGTTTCTTGGGTTTGCAGGCTGCCATCGCTGTTCTTGAGTTTTTGGACGGCCTCCCAAGAGGCTCCCGCGATTGGGAGCGACGATGAACGGCAACCTTCTGGGAAATTCCCAGAAGGTCGGATGAAGCGACAAAAGCGGAGACGAGCGATGGCGGAATTTCTTGATCTGAAGTATGGCGGCCTGGCACGCGCGGCGCTGCAACGCGCGCAGGAGCGCGACGATCGCGCGCTGGTCATCCGGCCGCGCGGCGATCCGGCACTGGCGCGCTGGCACATCGTGCATGTGGCGGCCAAATTCGAGCGCGGCATCGCCGATGCCGACAGCTTCGTCGCGCGCCAGATCAAGGCGGCCGGCTTCGAGGTCTATTCGGCGCGCATGCGCAAGATGGTGACGCCGCGCTCGAACAGTCTATCGCGAGCGCAGCGCGCGACGCGACATGCTTTCGCGCGCGAGAAGATTGAGCCGCTGTTTCCCGGCTATGAATTCGTGCGCTTCGATCAGCAGGCCAGCAACTGGCACGAGATATTCCGGCTGGTCGGAGTCTACGGCATGCTGTGCGAGCACAATCTGCCGGTGCCGGTGCCGGACCGTTTCATCGCCGGCTTGCGCAAGCGCGAGATCAACGGCGCCATTCCGGCCGAAACGCCGGCCAGCGAGCTGTTCGCGCTCGGCGAGACCGTGCGCATCGTCAAGGACGGGCTGTTCAAGTTGTTAACCGGGCAGGTCGGCCGATTTGACGACGCCGGGAGAATCAGGCTTCTGTTGGACATGTTCGGCGGCCAAGTTCCTGTCGATCTGACCTTCGCCGACGTCGAAAAGCTTTAGCAGCGCGCAGCATCTTCCGTTTCCGCAATCAAATCGGCTGCCACATGGGTAGCCACAGGGGTAGCCACACCCGGACCACGCGGAGTGCGAAGCGCGCAAAGAAACAGCCCGGCCGGTGTGCCGGGTTTTTGTGTTTCTAAGGGTAGGGGACCGCATCGGCGGTCCCGCGACACCCGCCATGGATCATGGCTAGGAGGGCAGCAACCCGGCGCACGCGTGCGCGCCGGGCCGCAAATGGCTCAGTAATGCAAAGCGCGTTTTGAAGCAAAAGCCCGGGCAGCAATGTCCGGGCTTTTGATTGCATAGGGTAGAGATGGCGCGAGCCATCTTCATCTCGCCCGGTCAGTCCGGGCGATCCTCCCAAAACTTGACGCCGGTTGCCGGTTGCCGGTTGCGCGTGCCGCGTCAGCGGCAGCCGGCGTCCTTTCGGGTGAAGGCAAATGCTGCACACGTGCAGCATTTGGAAAGAGGGTGGCATGGCCGGCCTCGACTTCGACGTCCGCTCCAACATTGGCGCGCTCGCCGGCCGCTTGGCCGACTTTAGCCAAAAGCGCGTGCCGTTCGCCACGGTCTATGCGCTGACCAAGACGGCGCAGGACATTCGCGCCGCCGAATACACCGCCATGCGGGCCGCCTTCGACCGGCCGACGCCGTTCACGCTCAACTCGCTGCGCGTCCAGCCGGCGACCAAGCAACTGCCGATCGCCAGCGTCGAGTTCAAGGACGGCTTCGGCTCGACCCCGGCTTGGCGCTATCTCGGGCCGCAGATCGAGGGCGGGCCGCGCGTCAAGAAGAGCCACGAGCGCGCGCTCGAGCGGGCCGGCATTCTGCGCTCGGATGAGTTCTGCGTGCCGGGCAAGCTCGCGACGCTCGATGCCTATGGCAATATGCCGGGCAGTCAGATCACGCGCATCTTGTCCGATGTGCAGGCCAATCCCGATCCGCTGTCGAACACCAATGCCAAGGGCCGGCATCGGCGCTGGAAGCGCGGCAAGGGCGTCTACTTCGTTGCGTGGGGTGGGCGCAGCGGCTTGCCAAGGGGTATCTACTTTCGGCTGGGCTTGCGCGCTATCCGGCCGATGCTGCTGTTCGTTAAGCAACCGCGCTATGCCGCGCGCCTGCCGTTCCGCCCGACCGCCGAGGCGACCTTCCATCGCCGCTTCGACGTGCACTTCAACGAGGGCTTCCTGCGCTACGGCCTGCCGCCTGCGCTCCCGCGCGTCGCCTGACAGGGGGTGGGGGTGGCTTGGGTCCTTCCGGCCTCAACCCCCTTGCGAGTAATTCACAC
>DATBWJ010000376.1:0-8648 GCA_036514935.1 Xanthobacteraceae bacterium | reverse complement strand
CAGGTTCGAGATCGGCGCGTGATTGGCGGTGCCGGGCAATTCCTCCAGCACGATCTGGGTCCGGGCGAGCCATTCCTTGTAGGGATGGCTGCGCGCGAGCTTGGCCTTGATCTCCTCGTCGGGAATGAGCCGGCCCTCGTCGAGGTCGACGAGCAGCATCTTGCCGGGCTGCAGGCGCCACTTCGTGACGATGTCCTTCTCCGGGATGGGCAGCACGCCCATCTCGGACGCCATGATGATGCGGCCGTCGCGCGTGACGAAATAGCGCGCCGGGCGCAGGCCATTGCGGTCGAGGGTGGCGCCGATCTGGCGGCCGTCGGTGAAGGCGATCGCGGCCGGCCCGTCCCACGGCTCCATCAGCGCGGCGTTGTACTCGTAGAAGGTGCGCCGCTCCTCGTCCATCAGCGGGTTGCCCGCCCACGCCTCCGGGATCATCATCATCACGGCATGCGCGAGCGGATAGCCGCCTTGCACCAGGAACTCGAGCGCGTTGTCGAAGCAGGCGGTATCGGACTGGCCCTCGTAGGAGATCGGCCACAGCTTGTGGATGTCCTCGCCGAACGCCTTGGAGGAGACCGAGGCCTGGCGCGCCGCCATCCAGTTCAGGTTGCCGCGCAGCGTATTGATCTCGCCGTTATGCGCGATCATCCGGTAGGGATGGGCGAGCGACCAGGTGGGAAAGGTATTGGTCGAGAAGCGCTGGTGCACCAGCGCGAGCGCGCTTTCGAAGTCCGGGTCGTGCAGGTCCGGATAGTAGGTGCAGAGTTGGTCGGCAAGGAACATGCCCTTGTAGATCACCGTGCGGCAGGAGATCGACACCGGGTAATAGCCGGCGTTCCGCCGCTCGCGCCGCTGATAGAGAATGCCCGAGATCGACTTGCGCAGAATGTAGAGCCGGCGCTCGAAATCGGATTGCGAGGTCAGGTGCGGCGGCCGCGCGATGAACACCTGCATGTGCATTGGCTCGGTCGGCTTGACCGATTCGCCGAGCGTGGAGTTGTCGGTCGGCACGGGGCGCCAGCCGATGATGCGCATGCCCTCGCGCGCGGCCTCCGCGCCGTACACGTCCATGATTTCCCGACGCCAGTCGGCGTCATGCGGCATGAACAGCACGCCGACGGCGTACTCGCCGGGCGCCGGCAACGCGAGGCCGAGCTCGGCCAGCGCCTTGCTGAAGAACTTGTGCGGAATCTGGACCAGAATGCCGGCGCCGTCGCCGGCGCGCGGATCGGCGCCGACCGCGCCGCGGTGCTCGAGATTGAGCAGGATCGTCAGCGCGTCCTCGACGATTTTGCGCGACTTGCGTCCCTTGATGTCGGCGATGAAGCCGACGCCGCACGAATCCTTTTCCAGCGCGGGATCATAGAGCCCGCCCGCCGCGGGAGCGCCGGTGGCTGCGGTATCTGTGAGCCGTGCACTCATTTCGCTTCCGCCTCGTTACGACCGCCCCGCGCATGCCTGCGCTCGCCCCCCTCCGCAGCGTCGGCCGGCCGTCGACGCACCAGGGAGCCGTTGTCCTAAGATCGCATCCTCGCCAGCCGCAGGCTACACGCGAGGCTTTCTCTTGGGCGTCCGGCGGACGCCGGTCACCTCCGCGCAGCGCAGCCCGCCTCGTTCGGCCTGGGCGCCGCGCGCGGAGTGGGACAGCATTGCTGTCCTAACCAACACTGCCAAATTTTTGCCATCGACTCAAGTCTTCGCCACCCCGAAATTTACGCAATCCAGCCTTTTGTTGCCAAGACCAAGTTGGCGCGCCCCTTGTCATTGCGAGCGAAGCGAAGCAATCCCCTGCGGGCACGGCGCTGAGATTGCTTCGGTGGGCTCCGCCCGCCTCGCAATGACCATCCTACAATAGCTCAAGCGGAGCACCGTCCCTGGGTTCCGTCAAGCGATCGCGATCGGGGGCGCGGGAGGAAGCATGCATTTTGCCAGCGACAACGCCGCAACCGTCGCCCCACCGATCCTCGATGCGATACGGCAGGCCAACGATGGCTACGCGCTCGCCTACGGCGAGGATGAGGCCACCGACCGCGTGGAGCGCGCCTTCAGCGAGCTGTTTGAGCGCGAGGTCGCGGTCTATCTCGTTGCCACCGGCACCGCCGCCAACGCGCTGGCGCTCGCCCATGTCGCGCCGCCCTGGGGCGCGGTCCTGTGCCACCGCGACGCCCATATCGAGACGAGCGAGTGCGGCGCGCCAGAATTCTTCGGCGGCGGCCTCAAGCTCGTCGGGCTGGCGGGCGAGGGCGGCAAGATCGCGCCTAAAACCCTGGAGGACGCGTTGCGCCAGCGCGAATGGGGCGGGCCACACCATGTGGCTCCCGCGGTGCTCTCGCTCACCCAGGCCACGGAAGCGGGCACGGTCTACCAGGTGTCGGAGCTGTCACGGCTTGCCGACATCGCCCGCGCGCGTGGCATGGCCGTGCACATGGACGGCGCGCGTTTCGCCAATGCCCTCGCGCGGCTGCGGGCGAGCCCGGCCGAGGCCACCTGGAAGGCGGGCGTCGACGTGCTGTCGTTCGGCGCCACCAAGGGCGGCGCGCTCGCCGCCGAGGCGCTGGTGTTCTTCGAGCGCACGCGCGCGGCCGGGATGGACGAGCGGCGCAAGCGCGCCGGTCATCTGCTCTCCAAGCACCGCTTCGTGGCGGCGCAGTTTCATGCCTTTCTGTCGGGCGGCCTGTGGCTTGATCTCGCGCGTCACGCCAATGCCATGGCCGAACGCCTCGCTGCAAAGCTGTCGGCGGTCGGCCTGCGGCCCGTGTGGCCGGTCGAGGCCAATCTGGTGTTTGTGGTGCTGCCGGGTGCCATCCACCGCAAACTGGAGGCTGCGGGTGCTTGCTACTATGTGATGCGGCGCAACGATGTCGCGCTCGCGCCCGGCGACGTGCTGGCGCGCCTCGTCACCTCGCACGCGACGACGCCGGCCGACGTGGACCGCTTTGCGGCAATCGCCGGCCAACCCTGATGCGCAAGGCGCGCCAGCGACGACCGCGACGAGTCCGCCGGGCAGGTCGATCCCGGCCCCTTGTCAATCGCAGCGCCCCGGAGGTCCGGGGCGCCGTCTGCATGGCAGGATGATCACGCCGCCTTGACGTCGATGACCTTGGCCTTGCCGTTGCCGATCGGAATGTGGCGCGGCTTCTTGGCCTCGGGCAGCTCGCACGCAAGGTCGATATGCAAGAGACCGTTTTCGAGCGAGGCTCCCTTCACCTCGACGTGATCGGCGAGCTGGAACACGCGTTCGAACGTGCGGGCGGCGATGCCCCGATAGAGCACCTCGCGCTTGCCGTCCTCCGGCTTCGCCGGCTTGTCGGCGCGCACCTTCAGCGTGTTCTCCTTCACCTCGATGCTGAGGTCGGACTCGGCGAAGCCTGCGACCGCGATCGAGATGCGGTAGGCGTCCTCGCCCGTGCGCTCGATATTGTAGGGCGGATAGCCCGGCGAGCCGCGGTCGAAGCCTGCGACGTCATCGAGCATGGAAAAAAGCCGGTCGAAACCGACGGTCGAGCGGTAGAGGGGGGAAAGGTCGAACGTACGCATGGCATATCCTCCTTGGGTTGAGCGACATGCGGTTCGGTCCGCGCTGGGGCCGGACCCGTGAGTGCGCAGCCGACGGCCTGCGCGCCCCTGACATGGTCAGCGCCGGGGCGCATTGCAAGGGGACCGCCGCAACCGCCCGACGGGCGGGGCGACATCGTTAATCCCTGTGATTAATCCCTGTGATTAACCCGATTAATCCTTGTGATTATCCCGGCTAATCCCTGTGATTATCCCGCCGGCCGAGTGCTGGTGCCGGGCCGCGGTCGCGGTATAACGCGGCGATGTGTTCTTCCCCGCCATGAAGCTTGTCTCCATCCCTGCCAACCCGGTGCCCGATGGTGCGATAATCACCATGCTGCGGACGCCGGACGGGATATCGCTGCGCACCGTGCGCTGGCCGCCGCCGCCCGGGCGCCGGGGCACGGTGTGCCTGTTCCAGGGACGCGCCGAGTTTTTGGAGAAGTATTTCGAGATCGCGCGCGAGCTGCACGCGCGCGGCTTTGCTGTCGCCAGCCTGGATTGGCGCGGGCAGGGCTTTTCCGATCGGATGCTGCGCGACGGCCGCAAGGGCCATGTCGAGAGTTTTGGCCAATACGACACGGACCTTGAGGCCTTCATGAAGGCGGTCGTGCTGCCCGACTGCCCGCCGCCGTATTTCGCCATCGCGCATTCGACCGGCGCCGCCGTCCTCCTGCGCGCGGCCCACCGGGGCGAACGCTGGTTTGACCGGCTGGTGCTCACGGCGCCGCTGATCCGGCTGGGATTTGCGCCCATGTTCGGCTATGCCGCCCCGCTCGCGCGCGCGCTGCGCTGCCTGGGGCTCGGCACCCGCTACGTTCCCGGCGGCGGGCCGACCGCGCTCGGCGCCCAGCCCTACGTGGGCAACATTCTGACATCCGACCCGGTGCGCTACGCCCGCGCCGCCGCGGTGATCGAAGCCGAGCCCGCGCTCGGCCTGGGATCGCCGACGGTCGCCTGGGCTGATTCAGTGTTCCGGGCGATGGCTGATTTCGCCGATCCCTCTTATGCCGCGCGCATCCGCCAGCCCATCCTGATCATCGCCGCCGGGCGCGACCAGATCATATCGACGTCAGCGATCGAGGCGTTCGCGCAGCGCCTGCGCGCAGGCGCGCAACTGGTCGTGGCCGGCGCCCTGCACGAAATCCTCATGGAGCAGGACTGCTACCGCATGCAATTCTGGGCCGCCTTCGACGCGTTCGTGCCGGGCACGCCGTTGTTCTGACGACGCAGAGCAGACGATCGACGACGGATAAGATCATCATCCGTCGTTTGTCGCCTGTCGTCTCTCGCCCGTCGCCTTTGTTCCGTCATCCGGCCAGCAGCTTCATCGCCTCCGCATGCACGCGGTGATCGCCGGCCGCGATGATGCGGCCGCCGTGGTGCGCCCGCTCGCCGGCCCAGGTGGTGACGAGGCCGCCGGCGCCGGTGATGATCGGCACGAGGGCGGCGATGTCGTGCGGCTTGATCTCGGTCTCGATGACGAGGTCGATATGGCCGGCCGCCACCAGGCAATAGGCGTAGCAATCCCCGCCATAGCGCGAGAGCATCGCCTTGTCCTCGACCCGGCGGAAGGCGCGGCGGTCGGCGCTGTTCATCAACAGCGGGCTGGTCGTGAACAGCACGGCCTCTTCAAGCCGCGCGCAGGCTCGCACGGCAAGACTGCGTTCGCCCGCGGGCCCGCGGTAGCGAGCCGCAGCACCGTCGCCGCTGAAACGCTCGCGCACGAACGGCTGGTGCATCAGGCCATAGACCGGCTGGCCCCACCGCATGAGCGCGATCAGCGTGCCCCAGGCCGGCATCCCGCATATGAAGGACTTCGTGCCGTCGATGGGATCGAGCACCCAAACGTATTCGGCATCGCCGCGCTCTTCGCCGAACTCCTCGCCGATGACGCCGTGCTCGGGAAACGTGCGCCTGATGAGCGCGCGCATCGCCGATTCGCCGGCGCGGTCGGCGGCGGTCACGGGATCGAACGCGCCGCGTCCCTTGTTCTCGACGCTCAGCGCGGTGCGAAAGAACGGCAGGATGGCTTCGCCCGAAATCTCCGCGAGCCGATCGACGAACGCCGCGAAGTCGACCGCCGTCATGACTCAGGTCCCGATATGCCTGCGCGCTCGGCTCCTATAGGAGAGTTCGCATGGCCGCAATGGCCTTGCCTGCGTGGCAGCTCCATGCAACGAGGGCGCGCCGGTCGCTGCCGACCGGCGGGGCCGGCAAGCCATGGGCGGACGTGTCGAAAGCGGCGCATCCCGCGCGGCGGTCAGCGTTGTCGTGCTCGTCGGCACGCTCGCCGCCGTCTACATGGTGAGCCAGTTCCTGCGCAATTCGGTTGGCGTGATCGCGCCCGATCTGGCGGCGGAACTGGATCTGTCCGCTTCGCAGGTCGGAATCCTGTCGAGCGTGTTCTTCTTCGCGTTCGCAGCCGCGCAACTGCCGCTCGGCATCGCCATCGACCGCTACGGGCCGAAGGCGTGCATGGTGGTCTGCGCCGGGGTTGTGGTGGTCGGCACTGCCCTGTTCGCGGCGGCGGAGACCGCGTCCGGAGCGATCGCGGCACGGGCGCTCATGGGGCTCGGCACCTCCTGCTATCTGATGGCGCCGCTCGCGCTCTATGCCCGCGAGTTCCCGCCCGAGCGATTCTCGATCCTGGCCGGCATTCAGCTCGGCCTCGGCACCACCGGCGCGCTCTTGGCGACCGCTCCGCTGGCCTACGTCGCCGCCGGCATCGGCTGGCGCGCGACCTTCCTTGGCGTGACCGCGGTGATGGCGGCGACCGGCCTTCTGGTGGCGGCGGCCGTCAAGGAGTCCGCGCCGCACGCAACGGCCACCCGCCCCGAAAGCCTGCGAGCGAGCATCGTCGGCGTGCGGGAAGCGTTGCGGACCGTCTCGGTCGGGCCGGTATTCTTCATGCAGATGGCCAACTATTCGAGCGTCGTGCTGATCGCCGGCCTGTGGGGCGGCCCCTACCTCACCCACGTCTACGGGTATGGCCTGGCCGAGCGCGGGACCATTCTACTGGTGCCGGTCCTCGCCCAGATGGCCGGCTCCCTGATGTGGGGTTCGGCCGACCGGCTGTTCACAAGCTACAAGCTTCCGATCCTGACGGGGGCACTGGCAACCGGCGCCCTGCTGGCATGGCTTGCATTTGCCGGCGCGCCGCCGATCGCGGTGCTGGTGGCCTGGCTCTGTCTGTTCGGACTTTTCGCCGCCTACACGCCGGTCCTGATCGCGCATGGCAAGTCGTTGTTTCCGCCGCGCCTCATCGGGCGCGGCATGACCCTGCTCAACATGGGAACCATGGGAGGCGTGTTCGTTTCCCAGACGCTGACCGGCGCCGCGATCGACCTGTTTCCGGCCCAGGACGGCGCCTATCCGCTCGCCGCCTACCGCCTAACCTTCGCGATCCAAGCCGTCTTTGTCGCCGTGGCCGTGGTGGCCTACTTGCGCGCCCGCGATCCGCGCCGCGCGGCCGTCAGCTCTACCCTGACACCGCCATAGCGTTATCCACACCAGCGAGCCGCGCGAATTCAAACTTGACAATTTGTGCGACGCAGTAGACATTATTGCAGTGCGGTAGCGTTCATCGCGTTACCGCCGCCCTCCTTGGGCGTTTCCTCCCTAGACTTGGGCCGCTTGCACCCGCGAGCGGCCCTTTTTTATCCGCAGCATCGGCAATCGCCGCGCGCGATATCCTACCGGTGGCCCGGGCGCGCGCCTATTCGGCCGCAGCGCGGTAAGGACGAAGTTCCTCCAAGGGGATGTCACCGATGCGATCGGCCACGACAAGGAGATCGGTCGCCACCCGAGCAAACCGCTGCGAGCGCTGGTAACGTCGCTCATCCATGTAAAGCCCGCGATTAACCTCGAGCTGGATCGCGTGCAGCCCGGCGGCGGGGCCGCCATAATGCTCGGTTATGAAGCCTCCGGCGTAGGGCTTGTTGCGGTGGACGCGGTAGCCGAAGCCGGCGAGGGCCGCCTCCACCGCTTCGGAGACCACCTGAGCGCTGCTTGTTCCATATCGGTCTCCGATCACGAAGTCGGGGCGCGGGCGCTCCTCCTTTCCGCCGGCGGCCGACGGCATCGAATGGCAGTCCACCAGCACGACGGCCCCAAAATCGCGGTGCACCCGCGTGATCAGCCGGCGCAGCGCGCGGTGGTAGGGCTTGTACAGGCCTTCGATGCGCCGCAGCGCGTCGTCGACGGGGATGCGGCGCTGGTAGATCTCCTGCGAATCGCCCACCACGCGGGCGACCGTGCCAAGCCCCCCGGCCACCCGCATCGAGCGGGTATTGGCGAACGAGGGCAGCCGGCCCTCGAACATGCGCGGGTCAAGCTCGTAGGGTTCCCGGTTGACGTCCACATAGCAACGCGGGAAGTGGGCCCGCATCAGCGGGAACCCCCGCTCGACCACCCCGGCAAACAACTGGTCGACAAAGGAATCCTCCGATCGCCGCAGGGTGGCGAGGTCGAGCTGGCAATGGGCGAGGAACGGGCGCGGGTACACGCTGCCGCTGTGCGGGGAATTGAATACCGCGGTCCCGCGCCACGGACAGGGTTCAAGGATATCGAAGGGCGGGTCGAGTTCGTCGCGGACTTCGCTCATGACGGGCTGTTCGGGTGCTCCTGCGAATCCATAGCATGACGCGAGATTTCGGGAACGACATTATGCAATTCCGAGGGCGCGCTGGCGGGCTTGGCGGCGAGTTCACCTCGTTTTTACCAACCATCTGGCTTATGGGACAGGGACGGACGCGCGGGGCGTGGGGCGACGGCTTCACGGCTTCGGTTGGTTGAACGAGATGAGCCGGCATGACGAAAATTCTCCTGGCGGAAGATGACGAGGACATGCGCCGCTTCCTGGTCAAAGCACTGCAGAACGCGGGCTTCAATGTGATCTCGTTCGACAATGGCCTTTCGGCCTATCAGCGCCTGCGGGAGGAACCCTTCGAGCTTCTGCTCACCGACATCGTCATGCCGGAAATGGATGGCATCGAACTGGCCCGCCGCGCCGCCGAGCTCGACCCCGACATTAAGATCATGTTCATCACCGGCTTTGCCGCGGTGGCGCTCAATCCGGATTCGACGGCGCC
>DATBWJ010000375.1:0-14163 GCA_036514935.1 Xanthobacteraceae bacterium | reverse complement strand
CAAGCCCGTGCGAGAGGGCGTTTTCCAGTTCGCTGACGATGGTGTGATGAGTCGACATGCGATCGATGATGTCTCAAGCTGCCTTGCCGTTGCGCGCCCTGACGTGAAAGCCGAGCAGCGCCAGTTCGGTCGCCGGGCACGGACGGCTGAACAGGAAGCCCTGGACCTGATCGACGCCGGCCGCCCGCAGTAACGCCAGTTGCTCGGCGGTCTCGACCCCTTCGGCTGTCGTCACGATGTTGAGCCCGCGACCGAGACCGACGACCGCGCAGACAATCGCTGCGCAGTCGGCGCGAACAGACAGCTCGCTCACAAACGACCTGTCGATCTTGATCTTGTCGAAGGGGAACATGCGCAAGTAGCTGAACGAAGAATAGCCGGTGCCGAAGTCGTCGAGCACGATCGAGATGCCGAGGCTTTTCAATTCGTGCAGCATGGAAAGATTGCCGGCGTTCTTCTGCAGCAGCAGGGACTCGGTGATTTCGACCTCGAGCCGATCTGGCGGAAGCCCTGAGGCGACCAGCGCGTCGGCGACGATGTCGACAAGGTTGCACTTGCGGAACTGCGCCGGCGAGAGGTTGACGGCGAGCTTGATGCCCGACGGCCACCGGGCCGCCTCCGTGCAGGCCTTGCGCAGGATCCACTCGCCCAATGGCGCGATCAGGCCCACCTCCTCGGCCAGATGGATGAATTGATTCGGCTCGATCACGCCATGTTGTGGGTGGCACCAACGGACAAGCGCCTCTGCCCCGCACACGTTGCCTGTCCGGGCCTCGAATACCGTCTGATAGTAGAGCTCGAATTCGTCGCGCGCGATGGCGTTACGCAGATCGACTTGCAGCGCTCGGCGCGCGCGCGCCTCCGCGTCCATCGCAGGATCGAACAGGCGGTAGCCGTGGCGGCCCTCGGACTTGGCCCGATAGAGCGCGAGGTCGGCATTCTTCAGGAGCTGATCGGCCTCCGTCCCATCGCTCGGGGCGAGCACGATGCCGATGCTCGTGCCGATGACGATCTGATGGCCGTCGATTTCATAAGGAGCGCTGATCTCCTCCAACAGACGATTGGCGAGGATGATCGCGCCCTCGCGCTGGTTGCCTTCCACCGACTGGAGCAGCGCGAACTCGTCGCCGCCGAGACGCGCAACCATGTCGGTTTCCCGCGTGCCGGCGCGCAGGCGATGCGCCACCGCCTTGAGGAGCGCATCACCGACCGGATGGCCGAGCGAGTCGTTGACCGCCTTGAATAGGTCGAGGTCGAACATGAAAACGGTGAACACCTCGCCGCGGCGCCGCAGCCGCGCCAGCGCCTCCTCCATTTTCTCCAGCAGCAGCACGCGATTGGCGAGGCCGGTCAGCGCGTCGTGGCGCGCCATGAACGCCATCTGCTCCTCGGCGCGCCGCCGCTCGGTGACGTCGTCGTGGGTGACGACCCAGCCGCCGTTCGCCATGGGCTGCTGCACGATGTAGATCGAGCGACCGTCGGTCGTCTCGATAAGCAAGCTCGAGGTCTTGCCCTGCGAAATCGTGTCGATGATGTCCTTGCAATATTGGTCGGGATCGCCCTTGAACAGACCGACGTCCTTGCGGTGGTAGATCAACGTCCGCAGCGAGCAGCCCGGCTTGACCACCTCGCGTGACAGCCCGTACATCTGGATGTAGCGCTCGTTGACGACGACGATGCGCGCCTCGCGGTCGAACATGCACACGCCCTGCGGAATGTTGTTGAGGGCGCCGTCGATGTGGATGTTGGCGCTTTCGAGCTCGCGCGACTTCTGCGCCAATGTGGCCTCGCGCTCGACCAGGGCGGCTTCCGATTGCATCAGCCGCTTGAACTGGCGGGTCAGCGCAGCGAGCAGAAAGGCGCTGCAAACCACCATCAGCAGCGAGCCCGCGCCGATGAAGCCGGCGCGCCGGTGCCAGTTGGCGAGCGCTGCCGCCTCCGAGGTGCCGACGTTGACGACGAGCGGGTAATCGCGCAGCGGACGCACGGCCACGAGACGCGCCTCGCTGTCGAAGTCGCCGGCCGAGCGGTAATGGCCTCCGCCGCGCGAAAGGACAGCGTACCACGGCAGCCCGATCGGCATCTTCTTGCCGGCGTGTTCCTCGCCGCCGGGGTGGCGAACGAGCACGGTGCCGTCGTCGCGCAACAGCATGAACGACTGATTGCGCAGCGACTGGATGGACGCGTAGATCTCATTGAAATATTGGATTTCTACGCCGGCCTGGATCGTTCCCAGGAACTCGCCGCTGGGTGCCTCGATGCGCCGGGCGAGGTAGATCGCCCATTTGCCGTCGGTGCGATTTCGCACTGGCGCGCCGATGAGTAGGCTCTTGTCCCGGCTATTCCTGGTGCGCAGGAAGGTTTCACTCTCAGCCAAGCTGATCGTGGGAGGAGGCCAACTGCGCGTGGTGTTCCAGAAACGGCCGTCGCTGTCGATCAGCGTGATGACCGTAGCCTGCGGCAGCCGCGCCAGCCGGTCGATCAGCAGATCGTGGATCTGTTGATTGCCCGCGAGTTCGCGGAACTGCTCGGGAGTAGTCGCGCCGAGCGCCAGCAACCGCTCGTGCAGATCGGACAGCACGATATCGATCGCCTGCACGGAGCGCGCGGTCTGCTCCGCCAACACGGTGGCAATGTTGTCGGCGTCGCGGGTAGCGTCGTCGACCGCGTCCGAGCGCAACGACCAGATCGTCAATGCCGTCGCGCCGACCGCGAGCATGATGATCCCGACGGCAAGGCCCATCAGGCTGCGGAACGTCGTGTTGCGATCGCGGTTCGACATGGCTTGCGGGGCAGGTGGAGTGTGCCGGCAGCCTAGGCGGGGCAGGTTTAAAAACATGAAATGGTATCGGACTGCTGCCGCCGGCGCCGGCATTCGCGAAGGATGAACGGCGCGATGAAGGAGGTGTGGACACTGCGCGCTATCTCGCCACGCCGGCGGTCGCCGGCCAGGACAAGCCACGCGCCCGACTCAGCGCAGGGCCGCGTGGCGGGCTGCGTGGCCCCGCCTCCGTTAGGGCTCCGTTTACCGTCACGCTGCAATTTTGATAAGAATTGCCGCAACATCGGCGGGCCGCGACGCGGGTTGGCGCCGACTCCACGCCGCCCGTCGGCCACGCCTCAGCGAACGGGCGCCGGTCCCCGGCAGCCACCTCGACGGACCGGATTTCCTGTCACGCGCGATCGCGTCCCAGAGGTCCACGGGTTTGCGGGATCGCGCGTCAGTGGGTCCACGGCGTACGCCGCCCATAGGCAAAGTTCTCGGCGTAGGACATGGCGCGCCGCGCCGCCTCCTTGTCAGGCAGCACCTGATAGGGGATGCCTTCGCGTTCGCAATAGGCGATCGCCTCTTCCTTGCTGGCGAAGAATAGCCGCACCTGCTGGCGCATGTCGCCGGAACTCGTCCAGCCCATCAGCGGCTCGACGTCCCGCGGCTCTTCGGGCTCGTAGTCGAGCACCCAATTCTTTATGCGGGCCTTGCCCGACTGCATGGCTGTCTTGGCGGGCCGGTAAATGCGTGCGGTCATATTGGGGGGCCGATTGACGCCGGGTTGAGGCCTGCGCCCTGGTCGGGGCAGCAGGATTCGAACCTGCGACCCTCTGCTCCCAAAGCAGATGCGCTACCGGGCTGCGCTATGCCCCGACCGGCGCGCAGGGCAGGCCTTCGATACACGTTTCGAGTTCGCACAGCAAGCCGGCCGCGAGGATCACCTGCCCGAGAAAATCGGATGGGCGACCCGGTCCCCCGGCGCGATGCCGAGCCGCCTTGCGGTACCGCCGATGACCTCCAGCACGCCCAGCACTGGACCGCCCGAGGGAATTGGCTGTTCCGATAACGGCTCGGTGTTCTCCGCGATGCGCAGAATTCGCCCGTCGGCCCGGATGAAAAGCATGTCGAGGGAGAGATAGGTGTTCTTCATCCAGAATGCCACCGGCTGCTCGACGCGGAAGTTGAACAGCATGCCGCGCCCCTCCGGCAATTCCCTGCGGAACATCAGCCCCTTCGCTCGCTCGTCCTCGGTCGAGACGACCTCGACCGTGAACGTGTGAACGCCGCTCCCGGTCACAATCTCGAGCGGCTCGATGGTGGCGGCCACGCTCGGCGGCGCCACAATCAAGATCGCCGCGGCAACGGCCGGCAGTCCGACAAGCCATCGACGTGTCATGGCGAACATCCTCGCCGCCACGATGGTTCAGGCGCTGCGTTGCTGTGAAGCTCGGAGGCTAATGCGAGGCCGGCCCGTGCGGACCGCCGTCGGGCCGCACCTCGGCCGCCATCAGCCCCTTCGGTCCGGGCCCGAAACGCACCAGCACGGTCTGGCCGGGCCGCAACTCCGCCATGCCGAAGCGCCGCAACGTCTCCATGTGGATGAAGATGTCGGGCGTGCCCTCCCCGCGTGTCAAGAATCCGAAACCGCGCAGGCGATTGAACCATTTGACCTGCGCGCGCTCGAGCCCGCTCGTCGGCGTGACGGTGACGTGCGTGCGCGGTGGCATCTGCGCCGGGTGGACCGCAGTCGACTCGTCCATCGAGAGGACGCGGAAGGCTTGCATGCCCTTCGGCCGCTGCAGCGCCTCGCACACCACCCGCGCACCTTCATAGGCGGTCTGAAATCCGTCACGGCGCAGGCAGGTCACATGCAGCAGGACGTCGGGCAGGCCGTTGTCCGGCACGATAAAACCGTAGCCTTTCGTCCCATCAAACCATTTGATGACGCCGCTGATTTCGACCACTGCGGCGGGCTCTTCGCCGAGATCGGAGCGCATCTGCGGCCCGAGACCCAGAAATCCCGGCCCTTTTGGCGCAATTCCGTCCGCGGCCATGACCCCGCGCGCCCGCATCCTTTGGCGCCTCTTGGAGGGCGCTTAACCGAATCTGTGAGTCGACCATAACATCGCGGCGGTCATGGAAAAGAATATTTTGCATTCTTGCAATGGCGTCGCGCGCCCCTGTGAACATCTTGCGAAAATGCGCAAAACGTGAGCTGCGTATCGAATCGATTCGGCTCAATGCGCGATGAAGGGCGCCATCACCGCGCCGATGTCGGCGTGGACGACCAGATCAGCAATGTCGTCGAAATCGGTAGGCTCGCGATTGAGAATGACAAGCTTGGCGCCGTTGCGCTTGGCCGTGAGCGGAAAGCCGGCAGCCGGCCACACCACAAGCGAGGAGCCGATGGCGAGGAAGAGATCGCACGAGCAAGTCAGCTCCTCCGCCCGCTGCATCGCTTGCGCCGGCATCGCCTGGCCAAAAGCGATGGTCGCGGTCTTGATGTAGCCGTCGCACACGGTGCATTCCGGCGCGCGACCCGACTGATCGAAGCTTGCCCTGACCCACGACAGTTCGTAGCGCTTGCCGCAGCCCAAACACGCGGCATAGGTGGTGTTGCCGTGCAGTTCGATCACGCGGTCGGGCGAAATTCCCGACGCCTGATGAAGATTGTCGATGTTTTGCGTCATCACCGCCGGCACCTTGCCGGCGCGCCAGAGGCTCGCGATCGCCAGATGCCCGCGTCCCGGCCTTGCTATGGCAAGCGTCTCCTCCATGGCAAAGCGCCGCCGCCACGACTCATCGCGCGCCTCCTGGCTCGCCAGGAACTGGTCGAACGGAATGGGGGCATACTTGGTCCACAGCCCACCCGGCGAGCGGAAATCGGGGATTCCGCATTCTGTCGAAATGCCGGCTCCGGTGAACGGCACCACCACGCGGGCGGCGGCCAGAAGCTCGCCCAGCCTCTCGGCCGCGCGTTCGGTATCTTTCGCGCTCACGTGCCGCCCTCGATCCACTGTCAGGTCTCGCTATAATTCGTTACCCGGCGCCGCCGGCTGGAGGTCCTCATGCGATATCTGCATACAATGCTGCGCGTGCGCAATCTCGACGACGCGCTCGATTTCTACTGCGACAAGCTCGGACTGAGGCAGGTGCGCCGGGTTGACAACGACAAGGGCCGCTTCACGCTGGTCTTCCTCGCCGCGCCGGGCGACGAGGTGCTGGTCGAGGAATCCAAGCGCAAGGGGCGCAACGCGCCGCTGGTCGAGCTCACCTACAACTGGGACAGCGAGGACTACGGCGAGGCGCGCTATTTCGGCCACCTCGCCTACGAAGTCGACGACATCTACGCGGTCTGCGAGAAGCTCATGAAGGCGGGGGTGACCGTCAATCGTCCCCCGCGCGACGGCCAGATGGCGTTCGTGCGCTCGCCCGACAAGCACTCCATCGAGTTATTGCAAAAGGGCGAGCCCTTGCCGCCGAAGGAGCCGTGGGCATCGATGCCGAACACCGGCCGCTGGTAGCCGCGGTTTGGCTGGCGCCGATGATCGACTGAAGAAGCGCGCTTGGGGCGCGGCGGGCAGCCCATGGGCATTCGCCGCGGCCGTCGGCCGCGCGTGAGGCGCCGCGCCGGCGTTGATCGTTCCGGCATCAGCGCTGAGTAGGGCGAGCGTCTGCCTTGCGTGCCTCTGCGTTGCTTGCCGCCTCAGGCAAACCTCTCTATATCTCGCCGCAGCTTCAGCGCCCTTCGTCTAGCGGCCCAGGACGCCGCCCTTTCACGGCGGAAACACGGGTTCGATTCCCGTAGGGCGCGCCAGCCTGACGGCTTGCCGCCGACGTCAAGTCCAAACGCTGCGCGGCCGGGCGTGTCGATGCCGCCGCTGCTGTCGATGCCGTCGCTGCTGAGGTGACCGCGGTCGTGCTCAGATCGCCAGCATCACCGGCGAGAACTCGAAGGTCACCGCATCGAGCGCGCAGTCCTGCCGGCAGGCACCGCAATGCCAGCACTCGTCGGGATATCTCACCACCGCCACGCCATCCTCCATGGCAAGCACGTCGAGCGGGCAGTAGAGGACGCAGAGCTCGCACCCGTTGCACCTGGCCTTGTCGATCACCGCCGGCATGATCAGTTCCCCTGCTCAGGCGTCATAGTGCAAACGCTCGAAGCGGGTCGCGACCCCGTTTTCGCCGTCGCGCCGCACCACCACCAATCCGCACCAATCCTCGCTCGTCTCCGGATAGTCGGAGCGGTAGTGGTAGGGCACGAAGCGGGATTCCTTGCGCGCCAAGGCCGCATGGGCGACGATCTTGGCCACGGCGTGGATGTTCACGGCCTCGTGGCAGCGCATCAGCTCGTGCAGGTTGCCGGCGCGCAACTGGTCGCGGTACTGATCGAGCGCATCGAGCTTGGCGATCGCCGACGTCAAGCTCACCTCGCTCTTGTATGGCCCGAAATGGTCGGTCGCGATGATGCGCACGATGCCCTCGAATTCCCCCGGTGCGATCCCGGTATTGCGCAAGAGCGGCGCGAACACGCGCTTGCGTTCCTCCTCCAGCGCATTGGCCTGCAGCGGCCGGTGGTGGGCGAGCTTGGCGGCATAGCGGGCGGCGTGCTTGCCGGCCGCAAAACCGCCGGCCATGCACATGTGCAGGCAGCCCATCTGGTCGGAGGCATCACCGGCCGCGAATAGGCCGGAGATGTTGGAGGCGCAGGTCTCGTCGATCTTGATGCCGCTGCCGCACAGTTCGGACGGCCGCGCCTGCATCGGCTCGGACACCGTCATCTCGATCATCGTGCCCTCGCGGTTGTAGCCCTTGGCGCGCAGAAATTCGGGCAGCGTATCCTTGTCGATGCCGAGCATGGAGAACAGGTGCTCAAGATCGGCGGCCTTCAGGTGTCGCACGTCGACGTAGATCGGGCCACGCCCGGCGCGCACCTCCTGCAGCGCGCCCCACACCATGACGTTGCGGGGCGCCTTGTCGCCCATCGGGTGATAGGCGTTCATGAACTCCTGGCCGAGGCCGTTGACGAGCTTGCCGCCCATGCCGAAAAAGGCGTTGAAGCCCGGCGCGCTCATGCCCTTGGGCACGATGGTCAGGCGCACATATTCGACGTTGGCAAGTTCCGCGCCGACGTCGAAGGCGGCGCGGTGCAGGTCGCCGGTATTCGCCGGGCAATACCAGAGATTGAACGGATTGCCGGTTTGAGTCTTGAACATGCGATTGGTGTTGCCGGTGGCGATCACCACGGCCTTCGCCTCGATTGCGTAAAAGTCGCCGCTGCGCATGTCGTAGCCGGCGAATCCCGCGATCTCGCCTTGGTGCAGATACAGGTTGCTCACCTGCACGCGGTTGAGGATGCGGCAGTGCTTGCGCTTGACCTCCATCGCCATTTTGGGCTTGAGGAACTTACCGTCGAAATTGATCGCGTAGGGTCCCGGCTGGCCGAGCGCCTGGGTACGCAGATAGCTGCCATCCTGCTGGCGCAACGAAACGCCCATGCGCTCAGTCCGCGCCATGGCGGCGGTCAACTCCTCGCAGAAAACCTTCTCGTGGATCCTCAGATTGGAGGCGCCGCGTGCGACCTTGGCGACATAGGCGAGATAGGCATCGCGCGTGTCCCACGGCTCGCCGCTCTCCAGATAGGCGAAGAAGTGGTCGATGCCGCCGGCGATCGCGCCGCTGCGCACGATGTGGGCCTTGTCGACCACCAGCACGTCGGCGCCCGCTTCGGCCGCCGCAATGGCGGTGTTGAGGCCCGCGGTGCCTCCGCCGATGACTGCGACATCGGCCTTGAGGTGATGAACTTCGCTTCCGATGACCGCTGCCATCCTGCCGCCCTGCGCGCTCTGCGCTCTCCGCCGCAATCAACTCCGACCAGACGCATCCACCGGCTTGGTCCGCCCGCCCGCGCCGACGGCCGCAATTTCCTCCGCCGAATTCAGCCGCTTCGCGTAAGCCTCTCAAGACCAACAAAATCTAACGGCGCCGCGAGCGCGGGCTATTGATTTCGGTCAAGCTCCCGTCGCGGTGGTGCGCCAACGCGCAGCCGACCGCCTCCGAGCCTCGATGCCCGCGCCGGCTACGTGCGGTATCGATCGGAGCGACGACGCGCACGGCGGACGGATGAAGGGCCCGATCGCGACCACGCGTCGGCATTCTTGCGCCGCCATCCCGAAGACACGACATAATGCGCAGCGTCCGTTATGGCGCGCAACCCAATTGGCGCGGTCAGGCCATGGGCCGCACTCGGGCGTGGTTGGCCGCCTTGGCCGGCGGCTTTCGAATCGGCGCGGAAAACCGCGATGCGGCAATTGTCCATTGGCGCGCTGCTTGTGGCCTTGTTGGCAGGAACGCCGGCCGCAGCGGCGCGGCTGTGTTTGCCGGGCGAGACGGTGCGGCGAGATTGCCCGGGCAGCCCGCTATACCTGGCGCCGGGGAACCAGGACTTGCAGCCGGAGGCAAGCCCCCTCCTGCGCGGCGATGCCCCTTTCCGGCCGCAACCCAACTATTTTGCCCCGCCCCGTCGGCCGCCGCCTGCGGTGCCCCATCGCTACTCGATCGACGGCAACCGCTGAGGCTGCGACCCCGTCGGCGGGTGCGGCGTCATGCCGATGGCTATCGACGACCCGGCAGGCTTGCAAGTTGGTCCGCGCCGGTGTTGCATGGTAATTTCAGCGCGCCGAGTCCAGGCTATGAAGCATCTCCTCGTCTGCGCCGCTTTGTGCGCCGTGCCAGCCTCGGCGCTGGCCCAGACCATTGGGCAGTGTCCCTCCGCTGACCGCCCGGCAACGGCTTGCCCGACCGGCGCGGTGATCCTCACGCCCGGCGGCCAGACTGTGCAGCCGGAATCACGATCCCCCTATGTCGGCAGCAGCGGCCGGCGGCCCTCGGCTCCCGGATACGTCGGCCAGACCTATGGCCGCTCAAGCGGCGTGCCGGCCACGCCACGCGGCCAGGGTTACCGATAGCGCCCTCGGCGGCCGTGCAAGAAGCTGTCGCCTCTCAGTGCAGGCTCGGTCCCTTGAGCAGCCGATTGCGGTCGGTGGAAGGCACCCGCATTTCCAGGGTGCGGCCGTCGCGGTGAATGGTCACCGGCACTTCGACGCCGGCCTGCCCGACCGACCAGATTTGCCGGAACAGGCTGGCCAGATCGTTGACCTCGGTGCCCGCCACCGCGAGCACGATGTCGCCGATGCGCAGGTTGGCGCGCGCCGCCGGCCCCGACCTCGCCAAGCCGGCGATGACGACTCGGTCGTCCACCTCGGTGGCATAGAGGCCGAGCCAGGGCCGGGGCGGGTGATTGGGACGCCCGATGGTCAGGAGGTCGTCGAGGATCGGCTTCAGCAAATCGATCGGCACCACCATGTTGAGGTTCGCCGTCGCTTCCTCGCCGCGCGACTGCTGCAATTGCAACGAGCCGACGCCAAGCAGCTCGCCAGCCGAGCCGATAACGGCGGTGCCGCCCCAATTGGGATGGGCGGGCGCGGTGAAGATCGCCTCATCGAGCACGTATTCCCAGTAGCCGGCATATTCCTGCTTGGCGACGATGCGCGCCACCAGAGAATGCCTGCGGCCGCCGGCACCGGCCACCACCACGATGTCGCCCACGCGCGCCTTGGCCGAGTTTCCCAGCGCCAGCGGGGGAAGATCGAGGCGGGAGAGCGCCTGTACCAGGCCGAAGCCGGTCTCCTGGTCATAGGCAAGCACCATCGCGGGAACGGCGCGACCGTCGATGAGCGTGAGCCAGACCGTGTCCGCCTCGGTGATCAGGTAGCCGATCGTGAGCACCACGCCGTCGCGAATCACCACCCCGTTTCCGGCCCGCTCGGTGCCGAGGATGTCAGCGGTAAAGGCGTCCGCCGGTATTGTCGCGCGGACGCCCACCACCGCGCTGAGCGCGCGGTCGAGGTCGTAGGCGCAGTCGGACGGTTTGGGCTGCACCGATTGCGGAAGTTCCCAGTCGCCGCCGGATGACATCTTTAACGCTTCCCTGATACGCCCAAGGTCGCTGCGTCTAGTACCAACTTTCATAGAAACCTGATTCACGCTGGCAGTGAATTCGAGAGTCGGATGAGTCACTTACTCGACGCGTTGCTTTCACGGAACGATGATTCCGGGTACTAGATTACACCAGCGCGCGCTCCATGGGTAACCCACATGGTTGAACTTGGCCGCAAGGGACTGCCACCGCATAATTGGCCCATGCCGGCCGGGCAAGAATTCGGCCCCACGGCCGGCCATGCAACAGCCACGTGGTTTGGCGACGTCGGCCCGCTCGCAGCGCCTGCGAGCCCGCGGAATGGAGATCGTGAATGCGATTGGCGGTCGGATTGGCGCTCGCCTGCACGCTGAGCGCTGCGCATGGCCAGGAACTCATGGCGCCGCGCATTGCGCGGATCGAGGCCGATTGGAGTGCGGTCAAGGCGCAACTCGCACGCATGGAGGGGCTGAGAGCGAACGCCGCCGCCGTCGATCTCGGCTACGACGACGGTGATCTTGCCCGCCTCAATGCCGCGACCGCGCGACGCTTCGCCGGCATCGGCAGGAGCTCGGTGCCGGTGCTGCTGCCGTTTGATGTCGAGGCGTATCTGCGCGAGCGCGCGAAGGGGATCGAACCTGCCGAAGCCTATCTCGCGGGCTTCCATACCACCGGCTTTTTCCTGGCTGGACCGTCGGGCTATGACGCGCTCTTCACCATCCGGCTGGCCGACGTACCCGAAATCAGGGGCGCGCGGGGCGGCGAGGCCGACGTCCTGATCACCGGAACCTCAGTCCTTTACGACCTCGACCCGCCGGCGCTAGCGTCCGTCACCACGGTCAAGGACATCGAGCGAGAATTCCCGGGGATTCGCCGAATCCTACTTGAAAATCACCTGCGCTACGCGTTTGAGCGGTTCGGGGTCCTCTATGCGGTCTCGACCGAGTGCTACGAAGGGCGGGCGCGCGGTCGGCGGCTGTCGTGTCGCGAGGCCGACAAGGTTCTTTACCGCTTCGTCAAGGCACTGCGCGTGGCGGGCGGATCGCCCCAGCCAGGCGCGCAGGCCAACACGACCATCGAGCGGCCCGCCAAGGTCTCGCCGACCTTCACCTACATGCCGCCAGGACGGCTTCTGCCCAACACCGGCTTTCACGGCAATGGCGGGCGCCAAGATTACACAGTCTACGCCCGGATCCATTTTCCGCTGGCGCAGGCGCCGGCCTATGCCAATTCGCAGTTGTTCATGCACTGGGGCAACTGCGACCACACCGGCCGCTCGTCGTCGCCGCGCACCAAGGGCGCCCGCTATCATTGCCGCGTCAACGGCAAGCCCCTGCTGTTCGACGAGTCTGCCGCCGAGAATCGATCGTATCCATGGCGCGACAATTTCTGCGAGCACCGCTCGTTCCTCGTCGGCGCGTGTCCGGGTGGCCGCGGCCATCAAGGCCAAGACATCCGACCCGCCACCTGCAAGATGCGCAACGAGGGCGCAGACCGTTGCCTGCCCTACCAGGACGATGTGGTGGCGGTGCGCGATGGCACGATCATGCGCAACGCGAGGCGCGAATTGCTCGTGCTCGTCGTCAATGCGCCGGGCGAGCACATCCGCTTCCGCTACCTGCACATGAACCCGAGACTGCTCGATGGCGATGGGCTCGTCAGCGGGCGCGCGGTGCGTGAGGGCGAGGTGCTCGGCAAGGCCAGCAATTACGACCGGCGCGAGAACGGCACGACCTATCACCTGCACTTCGACGCGCAAGTCCCGACGAGGAACGGCTGGGTCTTCGTCAACCCGTACATGACGCTGGTCTCCGCCTATGAGCGGCTGATCGGCGGGCGCGGCACGGAGATCGAGGACGCGCCCGTCGCGGAACTCCATTCGAGATTGGATGTCGAGGTGCCGCGATCCGAGCAGAGCGAGCCAACGACACCGCCTTCTCCTGCGCTGGCATCACGGGCGACCGCGAGCGCCGGCGAGCCCGCGCTGCCACAGCCGCGTGCTAGAATTGGTTCGGGCACCATCGACCGAATCAAGGACGCTCGTGCGCAACAATTCGACAAGCGGCTCAGGATTGCCAAGCTGCCCTGCGCGGAGAGCCTTTCTCGCCGGGACAAGCGCGACTGCGATGCTCGCCGTCATCGGCGCAGCGAACGCGCAAAGCACGCGCATTCCGTTCGACCGTTGGCTCGCCGCGTTTCGCGCCAGGGCAATCGCGCGCGGGGTATCGGAGGCAACCTACGCACGCGTTACGAGCAACCTGACGCCCGATACGACCGTCTACGCGCTGAACGCTAGCCAGGACGAGTTCCGGGAACAGCTTTGGCAGTACCTCAACCGGCGCGTCTCGGACTGGCGCATTGTCACCGGGGCGGAACGCGCCAAGGAATTTTCACCCCTGCTCGGCCGCATCGAGCGCGATTTCGGCGTCGATCGCTTCCTCCTGCTGGCACTATGGGGCGTGGAATCGAGCTATGGCGATGTGGTGGCGAACCCCAAGTACATGCGCCCCGTCATTCCCGCCCTCGCGGCGCTGGCCTGGGGCGAGCCGCGGCGGCGCCGCTACTGGGAGCAGGAGTTCATCCACGCGCTGATCATCGTCGACCGCGGCTGGAGCACTCCGCAGGAGATGACCGGCTCGTGGGCGGGCGCCATGGGCCACACGCAATGGATGCCCGAAGTGTGGCTGCGCGTCGGCGTCGACTACGATCGCGACGGCCGCGTTTCGCCGTTCGGCGCGCCGGATGACGCGCTGGCCGGTACTGCGCGATACCTCATCGAGCGTGGCCGTTACCGCCGCGACGAGCCGTGGGGCTGCGAAGTCAGGATTCCGAGCGGCAGGGAGCGGCTCGCCGATCGGTCCACGTGGCGCACGTTTGCCAAGTGGCACGATCTCGGTATCACGCGCGCGGACGGGGCGGCTTTCCGGCGCCCAGGCGACCGCGCCCGCTTCGCCTTGCCTGTGCGCGGCGGCCCTGGCTTCCTGATCGGGCAGAACTTCTCTGCGCTGATGGGCTACAACCCGGCGTTCAGCTACGCGCTGGCGGTGGCCCATCTCGCCGACCGCCTGCGCGGCAGCGGCCCGCTCGTGCAGCAGTTCCCGGGCGGCGAGCGTGCCCCGACGCTCGCCGAGGTGCAGGAGATTCAGCGCCGGCTGACCGCGCTCGGCTTCGACACCGGTGGCACCGATGGCCGCGTGGGGGGCACCACCAATCAGGCCGTGCGGGCGTTCCAGCGCGCCGTCGGCATGCGTCCGGCCGACGGCTACGCCGGGCTCGCCGTGCTTGCCCGGTTGCGCCAAGCCGCGTGATCGGCTTGGATCAGCTTCCCTGGTCCTCCGGAAAGCTCTGCGAATGACGACACCGCGACATGATGCGACCGCCCGCCGAGCTCGAGCCAGCGCGGATATGGCGG
>DATBWJ010000374.1:0-13464 GCA_036514935.1 Xanthobacteraceae bacterium | reverse complement strand
GAGCCGCTGGTGTCGCGGCTGCCCGCGGTCTTCATGCTGTTCGCTCATGGCGCGCTCTTCCTGCTGCGCACGCCGCTCGGCGCGCTCTTGCCGTGGTCGCCGACCAACCAGGTGTTCGGCAGCGTGTGGCTGACGGTGCTCAGTTCCGAGGCCCTGCTGTTCACCATCTCGATCGCCTTCATCCTGCTGGCGATGGCGAAGGAACGCACCGAGCACCGCCACAAGACCGCGGCCCTGGTCGATCCGCTGACCGGGATCGCCAATCGCCGCGGTTTCCTTGCCGAGAGCGAGCGTCTCCAGGCTGGCCACCGGCCCGGCGCGCTGCCGTCCGCGGTGCTTCTGATCGATCTCGACAAATTCAAGTCGGTCAACGACCGTTTCGGCCATGCCGTCGGCGACCAGGTGCTGCGGCTGTTCGCCGAGACGTTCAGCGCCGCCGTGCGGCCCTCCGACGTGGTCGGGCGCCTGGGCGGGGAGGAGTTCGGGGCGGTGCTGCTCAACGTCGGGCGCGAGCGCGCGCTCGCCATCGCTGAGCGCGTGCGCTCAAAATTCGCCGAAGCCGCACGCGTGGTCGAGGGCCGGCCGGTCGGGGCGACCGTGAGCGTCGGCTTGGCGTTGAGCGAACAGGCCGCGCTCGACCTGGTCGATCTGCTCGGACAGGCCGACCAGGCGCTCTATCGCGCCAAGGATCTCGGCCGCAACCGCACTGAGATAGCGGAGCCGGATCGGCGTCCGTGGCGCGCCGAGGCGAGGGCGCGCGACGCGATGGCTACGTCGGCCGCCAGGACGGCCGCCTGAATGCGACAGCGCAAAGCGCTGCGCGGTTTGCGGATGCGCTGGCGCCATCGCGCACCGCGCGTGCGCGCACGAGCGCGCGGATGTCGGGTGCTTGAGGCAACGGCCCTCCGATTGCCCGCTGGCGCGGCGCAACAAAAAATCCAATAATCAAAAAACGCCATTCATCGAGGCCGCGCCGCGCCGGCCAAGGGAGCCTGTCATGTCCACCGCAAGATCCGGCCTCGCCATCCCGTTCGACTCCGACCGGCTCGACCGCCTGATGGACGACGCCGGCATGGACGTCCTGCTCGCGACCTCCAAGCACAATGTTCAGTACCTGCTGGGCGGTCATCGCGCCTTCTTTTTCGACTTCATGGATGCATTCGGCATCAGCCGCTACCTGCCCGTGGTCGTTTATCCGAGAGGCGCGCCGGACAAGGCCGCCTTCATCGGCCATGGCATGGAGACCTATCAACACGAGGTGAAGCCTTTTTGGACACCGCAGGTGCAGACCAGGGCCTGGGGCTCGGTCGATGCCGTGGAGAAGGCGATCGAGCATGTGAAACATAGCGGCGTCAAAGCCAAACGCGTCGGCGTCGAAAAGGCCTTCATTCCGGCCGATGCTGGCGAGGCGCTGCACAGGGGACTGCCCGACAGCGACATCATCGATGCGCTGTTCACGCTCGAACGCCTGCGCGCGCGCAAGACCCCCGAAGAGCTGATGAAGCTGCGGACCGCCTCCGAGCGCGTCATCGAGTCGATGCTGGCGGTGATCGCCCACCACGGGCCAGGCACGACCAAGCAGGAACTCGCCGATGCGCTCAAGCGCGAAGAAGTCAACCGCGGCCTCACCTTCGAATATTGCCTGGTCGCGTGCGGCTCGAGCCTGAACCGGGCGCCCTCGCCGCAGCGCTGGGAAGAGGGCGATGTGCTCTCGCTCGACTCCGGGGGAAACTATCACGGCTACATCGGGGACCTCGCGCGCATGGCCATCCTCGGCCGGCCGGACGCCGAGCTGGAGGACCTGCTCGCGGAGATCGAGGAAATTCAGCGCATCGCCATGAAGCCGATCAGGCCCGGCGTGCTCGGCGGCGAGATCTACGCGGTGGCCGAGGAGCGGCTGAAGCAATCGAAGAACCACAACCACCTGCATTTCCTCGCGCACGGCATGGGCCTGATCAGCCACGAGGCCCCGCGCCTGACCAGCACGGGGCCCGTGCACTACGACGGCTACGACGCCGACAAGCCGCTCGAAGCGGGCTTCGTGGTGTCGATTGAAACGACGCTGCAGCATCCCCGGCGCGGATTCATCAAGCTCGAAGATACCGTGGCGGTGACGGACAACGGCTTTGAAATCTACGGCGAGGGCGGCCGCGGCTGGAACCGCGGCGGAACCGCGCTCGGTCAATAGCCCGCGCTGTCGGTACAGACGCTCATGAAGGTGATCGTGATCGGCGGCGGCATTGGCGGGCTCACGACCGCGCTCAGCCTTCAGGCCGCCGGCATCGAAGCCGAGGTTTTTGAGTCGGTTGCCGCGATCGATCCGCTCGGGCTCGGCATCAATCTGCAGCCGAACGCGGTGCGCGAGCTCACCGAGCTCGGGCTGGCCGATGCCTTGGCAGAGACGGCGATCGAGACCTCGACCGTGAGCTACTACAACAAGCACGGCCAGTTGATCTGGAGCGAGCCGCGCGGGCTGCGCGCGGGCTACGCCTGGCCGCAGTATTCGATCCACCGCGGCGACCTGCAGATGATCCTGCTCGATGCCGCGCGCGTGCGCATCGGCACGCCCAACATCCGTGTCGGCCATCATTTCACCTCATTCGAGCACGAAAGCGGCGGCGTCACCGCCCATTTCAACGACCGCGCCAGCGGCAAGCCGTTGCCGTCGCGGCGCGCCGACGTCCTGATCGGCGCCGACGGCATCCATTCCGCCGTGCGCCGACAGCTCTATCCCGCCGAAGGGGCACCGGTGTTCAGCGGGCAGATCCAATGGCGCGGCGCGGTCGAGGCCGAGCCGTTCCTCGACGGCCGCACCCAGGTCATGATCGGCCATCGCGACCAGCGCGCCGTCATCTACCCGATCAGCCGCAAGGCGCAGCAGCGCGGCCGCTCGCTGATCAATTGGCTCACCCTGCTGACTGCGCGCACGAGCGTGCAGGAACCCGAGAGCTGGGATCGCCAGGTGGTCAAGGAACGCTTCTTCGCCGCGTTCACGGACTGGAACTTCGACTGGCTGCGCCTGGCGGATTTGATCTCGGCGACGGCCGACATCTACGAGTACCCGATGACCGACCGCGACCCCTTGCCGCGCTGGAGCTTTGGCCGCGTCACGCTTTTGGGCGATGCGGCGCACCCGATGCGGCCGATCGGCTCGCAGGCCGGCAGTCAGGGCATCGTCGATGCGCGAGTGCTCGCGCTCGCGCTGGCCAGCACCAGCGATCCGATGCGCGCGCTTGCCGACTATGAGGCGGAGCGCCGCCTGGTCATGAACGACGTGGTGCAGCGCAATCGTGAGCTCGGACCCGAGATCGTCATGCAGATGGCCGAGGAGCGCGCGCCGGACGGGTTCCGCAACATCGAGAACGTGATTGCGCGCGCGGACCTTGAAAATATCGCGCTCGAATTCAAGCAGGCGGCCGGTTTCGACCCCGATACGGTGAACCGGCGGCCGTCCTACTCTGCGAGGCCCGCGGCCGGGCTGTGATCGCGACCGGCCTCGCCATCGCCGCTCGCGCGGCCACGATCTCGCCGTGCAGCCGAATGGGGCCGGCAGCGGCGGCCGGCGCGACTGGCTCTCGAACGGCCATCGCCGCGCCAAACCCGGGATCTGTGCTCGCGCGAATCTTTTGGATCAGGGCCGCGGGTCGTACCCGCGGGCGCTGGCTTTTTGCTATGGTAGGCGTGGCTCCGGGGTCGGATGGCTGGCGCGCGGTTCCGCGCGCCGACAGCATCGAGACCCTGTGACAGCGTGGCTTTGCGCGCGCACGAGCGCCGGTGATGTCCGGTCAAGGCTCGGCGGCAGCGAGGCGGGGGAAGCCCATGCGCACGATCGCCTTCACCACGCAAAAGGGCGGCTCCGGCAAATCGACGCTCGCCATCGATCTTGCCGTCGCCGCCATGCAGGAGGGTGAACGCGTCATCATCCTCGATACCGATCGCCAGGGGACGGTCTCGCACTGGCGCCAGCGCCGAGCCGATCCGGAACCGGTCGTCGAGCAGATCGTTGACGACGCCAAGCTCGAGCGCTTGGTCCACCTGCTGGGCGGCAAGGGATTTACGCTTGCCGTCATCGATACGCCCGCGACCGAGAATGCCGCCGCGACGGCCGCCACGCGCGTGGCCGATCTGTGCCTCATCCCGGTCCGCCCGAGCGCGGCCGATATCGAGGCGACACTACCGACACTCCACACGATCCGCGCCCTGCACAAGGAATTTGCTTTCGTCCTCAATCAGGCGCCCGCTCGCAGCTACCGGCCCACCAAGACCGCCACGGCGCTCAACACGCGGGGCGTGCTTGCACTGCCGTTCATCGTGGAGCGAGCGGACCATCAGGATGCGCTGGAGGCCGGCCTCGGCGTTACCGAATTCGCCCCCAACGGAAAGGCGTGTCAGGAGATACGGGCGCTGTGGGCCTGCGTGAAAGGCAAGCTCGACAGGGTCGCCCTCGACCCGGTGGGGTTTCCCATCGCCGCCCCTTTCCACGCGATGGTTCTTCAGTCGCTGCGGCTGGCCTCGCTCGCATGGATGCCGTGGCTGCGCGCCGAGGACGCCGATGACCTGGGAGGCCGCAACCCGGGTGATGAGCCGTCAAAACCCGGTTGATGCAGGCAGCACCGGTCCGGACCGACGGCCCAGCGGGTGATCATGGCAGCTCGCGGTCTTCTCGAATACGTAGCGATCTTGCGATTTGCGCCGCCGCGCAGGAGTGGCTCCCCGGGCCGGATTCGAACCAGCGACCAACCGGTTAACAGCCGGTTGCTCTACCGCTGAGCTACCGGGGAACAATCAGCGACCGCTGCGGCGTATAACAAACGGCCAGCGCCTTTGCAAAGCGCCGAGCGCGCGTGGGCAGCGTGGACGGCCCGCAATGATGCGACATGGTTGATCGGCGCCCGGCCGGCACCTCCCGCCGGTGGCGGCTGCCGCGAGAAGCAGACCTGATCATGCCGGGGCGGCCCCGCGCGCGCGCACGGCGACTTGCGGGCGGCTGCTGATCCCTGAGCGCGGCCGCTCAGTGCCCTCCGAGCACCACGGCGCGGGCAATACCCTCGCGCGTGAGCCCGCGCTCGCGCAGTTCGGCGTCCGACAGTCGGGAGAGTTCATGATAACGTGCAGCGATGCGACGACCTTCCGCGATCGCGTCCACAAATTCCACCACAAAACTCCAGATCGCCGGCCGGTGGCGGGAAGGGCGGGAGGACAGGCGCGCAGCGAGGGAGGACATCGAAATCACCACCTTCATTCGTCATCGTGGCCTCCATATAGCGACGATTCTGGTGATTTTGCATGAACTTATCGCATAGCAGCAAATATTTGCTGCATAGCACAATTTCATGTCCGTGAAACATTTCTGTGCTGGCAGCGGCCTGGCGTCGTGCGCGAGGGGGCTCACGCCATGCGGATGACGATCTTGCCGAAGTGGGTGGCGGACTGCAGATGGCGATAGGCCGCCACGGCCTCGTCGAACTCAAACACCTTGTCGATGACCGGCTTCAAGCCGGCGACTGCGATGGCGCGGTTCATGGCTTCGAACATCTGGGTCGAGCCGACCGAAATGCCCTGGACGTTTGCGCGCCTGGCCATGATCAACATCGGGTTGAGGTCGGCGGGTCCCGACAGGACCCCGATCATGCTGACTTTGCCGCCGACGCGCACCGCACCGAGCGACTTCGCCATGGTGCCGGCGCCGCCGACCTCGATCACTTGGTCGACACCTGTGCCGCCCGTGAGTTCGATGGCCGCCTTGTCCCAGTCGGGGGTGGCCTTGTAGTTGATGCCATGGGCGGCGCCCAGCCCCTTGACGCGGGCGAGCTTCTCATCGCTCGAGGACGTGGCGATGACCTGCGCGCCGAACAGCCGGGCGAACTGCAGCGCGAAGATCGACACGCCGCCGGTGCCTTGCACCAGCACCGTTTGGCCCGCGATGATGCGCCCGTGCTCGACCAGGGCATTCCATGCGGTCACGGCCGCGCAGGGCAGGGTGGCGCCCTCCACGTCGGACAGATGCGCCGGCAACTTGACCACGCCGTCCTCCTCCAGGACCGCGTAGGGTGCGAGCATGCCGTCGATGCTGCCGCCGAGCGCGCTCGCCTGGGTGTGCTCGCTCGGCAGGCCGCCGACCCAGCGCTGGAAGAAGCAGCCGGCGACCCGGTCGCCCACCTTGACGCGGCCGACGCCCGGCCCCACCTCGACCACCTCGCCGGCCCCGTCCGACAGCGGGATGACATTGGGCTTGACCGGCATGCGATAGCGGCCGATGGCAATGGCGAGGTCGCGATAATTCAGCGAGCAGGCCGTCACCTTGACGAGCACCTGCCGGTAGGCTGGTCGCGGCTCCGGCACATCGACCTTGACGAGAGCTTCGATACCGCTCGCTTGGGGCAACTGATAGACGCGCATTGCTTCCTCCTGACGGGCGGGCGGCCCGGGTTCGGCGTCGATTCCTCCCGCTGCTGAGAATGGAGGCCACGGCCGGAATTGAACCGGCGTAAACGGTTTTGCAGACCGCTGCGTAACCACTCCGCCACGTGGCCGCCGCGCGGATGTCTCCGCGAAGGGCTGGCTCGCTATATAGACCGGTTCGGCGACCTGCAACAAGACGCGAAGCATCCCGTGTGTAGGTAGCACACGATCTGTCCGGATTATGTAGCACACGATCTGTCCGGTTCATGGTGGCTCTCCTGAGGGAGGGCGGAATGAGACGGACGGAGGTTTTGCAGGGTGTGCGCATGATGAAGTTCCGGGACGTTCTTGGACGTCGTGGGGAGGGCGGCTTGAGCCAGTTGGAGGCGGCGTCGGCTTGCCTTTCGCGCGGTGATGGCGCAGATAGCGACCGCCGAAGACAAGAGTTGCAATCATGGATTTCGCGACCGCCCGCCGCATGATGGTCGACGGCCAGATCCGCACCCGCGACGTTTTCGACCTCCGGCTGCTCGCCGCCTTCCGCGAAGTGCCGCGCGAGCGGTTCGTGCCGGAGGGGCGACTTTCCTATGTCGATCTGGATGTGCCGCTCGATCCGAGCGGGCGCGGTCGCCGGTTGCTGCGGCCGATGGTGCTGGCGCGTCTCTTGCAGGCAGCCGAGATCACGGCTGAGGACCGCGTGCTCGATGTGGGCTGCGCAACCGGGTACTCCTCCGCACTGCTGGCGCGGATCGCGGCAGAGGTGGTGGCCCTCGAAGAGGACGCCGATCTGTCCGAGCGCGCGCAGCGCGCCTTGCGCGAACTCGCTGCGGCCGTGACGGTCGTCCGCGGCGCGCTCAGCGGCGGCTGGCCGCCTCGTGCGCCCTATGACGTGATTGTGGTTGAGGGCGCGGTCGAGTTCGTCCCGCGGCCGTTGCTTGACCAGCTTGCGGATGGCGGCCGGCTGGTGTGCATCCTGGGTGCCGGGCCCGCCGGCAAGGGGATGGTCTTTCGCTCGGTCCAGGGCGAGGCGAGCGGCCGGCCGATTTTCGATGCCGCCGGGCCGCTGCTGCCAGGTTTTGCCAAGCCGCCCGCCTTTGTTTTCTAGCCGCCGTGCGGCTTCAGGGAGCGACCCTCTCGCCCGCTCGGCGCAACAGGATCCCGGTCGTGCCTGCGGCGCGCGTGCTTCTGCTCAATCGCGGCGAAACATCCCCGATGTCAATATGTTGCGCCGGTAATTTGAACGGATTTGACGACCGATCCAGAGGAGCCCTGAAGACAGCTCCGCCAACAATGGAATGGACTGTGGCGCAACAGACCCACCGGGCGAACTTTTGCTCGAATCGGGGGCGGGCAGGGTTTCCAAAACTCCGTTAACCTGCGTATGCTTCGATCATATCGGGCGCAGTGGGCGGCGGGCTTGAGGGGGCCAGCCGTGGACGTCGGAGTTTGCGTTCTGGGGTGGTGGGGATGGAGTTGGGCAGCAGAACGGGTCGCCGGCTGATCGTACCTGCGATCGCCGCGCTGGCCTACGGGTTTGCCGCTGCCGACGGGCGCGCCGACACGCTGGAAGGCGCGCTGGTGCAGGCCTACCAGAACAACCCGACGCTCAATTCGCAGCGCGCGGCCCTGCGCGCGACCGATGAAAACGTCCCCATCGCGCTATCGGGCTATCGACCGCGCGTCACCGGCACCATCACCGCCGGTGCGACGGGTCAGAATCAGACCACGAGGTCGACCAGCGCCGGCGTCAGCACCTACAACACGCAGTGGGACAATTTCGCGCCGCACACATTCGGCCTGACGGCGACCCAGACCCTCTACAACGGATTTCAAACCGCCAATCGCACGCGCATGGCCGAAGGCCAGGTCGCGGCCGCGCGCGAGACCTTGCGGTTCACCGAGCAGACGGTGCTGCTCAACGCGGCCACCGCCTACATGAATGTGCTGCGCGACGCCGCCATCCTCGACCTGCAGCGGCGCAACGTCGAGGTGCTGCAGGAGCAGTTGCGCCAGACCCGCGACCGCTTCAACGTCGGCGAGGTCACCAAGACCGACGTCGCCCAGTCGGAGTCGCGCGTGGCCGCCGGCCGCTCGTCCATGCTGTCGGCGGAGTCCAACTACACGACGTCGCGGGCGACCTACCGGCAGGTCATCGGCATCGATCCGGGCAGGCTCGCGCCCGGCACGCCGGTCGATCGGCTCTCCCCGCGCGCCCTAACGACCTCGGTTGCGCGCGCACGGGTGGAAAACCCAAACGTGACGGCGGCGGCCCTGGGAGTGGACGTCGCGCAGCTACAGGTCAAGATCAACGAAGGGGCGCTCTATCCGACCCTGGCCGTCAGCGCCGGCGCCCAACAGGCCTACGAATCCTCGCCGCTGATCCTCAAGCAGTTCCAGGCGACGGTGCTCGGCACGGTCTCCGTCCCGCTCTACCAGGGCGGCTCCGAATACGCGACCATCCGCCAGTCCAAGGAGACGCTGGGCAAGACCCGCATCGATCTCGACACCCAGCGCGACGTGGCCCAGCAGGCCACCGTACAAGCCTGGGGACAGCTTGAAGCGGCCAAGGCGCAAATCCTGGCGACGCAGGCGCAGGTACTCGCCGCCGAGACCGCTCTCAACGGCGTGCGGGAGGAGGCGCGGGTCGGCCAGCGCACCACGCTCGACGTCCTCAACGCGCAGCAGGAACTGGTCAACGCCCGCGTGGCCCTGGTGAGCGCGCAACGCGATCGCGTGGTCGCCTCCTTCGCGCTGCTGGCCGCGACCGGGCGGCTGTCGGTTGCCGTGCTCGGCCTTAACGTGCGGCTCTACGATCCCATGACCCATTATCAGCAGGTGCGCGACACCTGGATCGGCGTGCGTACCCCGGACGGCCGCTGAGAGGTGAAATCGCTCCGAGGCCGGTCGCAATCCTGCACGCACCGACAATCCCGCGGTGGCAAGGCCGACGGCGAACCCTCACGCGGCGCTGACAAGACTGCGCCCGTTGTCTGAGGAGGGCTGCTCTATTCACATGGGCGCGCTCGAATCTCGACATACCGCATTCGCGCATGTAATCGGAGACGGATTGGCTGCGCGCCTGATTCGCGGTGAGGCAGGAACACGCCTGTTCGGGCAGCGGCGGTGGAGATGCCGAGATGAGTCAGTCGGCAAAGGCGCAAGAGCCCTCGATGGAGGAAATCCTTGCCTCCATCCGCCGCATCATTTCCGACGACGACGCCAAGGCGGAGCCGCAGGCTCCAGCGCCCGCGGCCGAGCCGTCGGCGGCACCGGCCATGGACGCGGAGGGCGAAAGCGACATTCTCGACCTTACCGAGGCGATGGCCACACGCGGGCCCAATGTGGTTGGTTTCCGCCCCGTCGATGGCCAGCCCGACGTTGTTTTTGGCGCGCTTCCGCCCGAAGTCGAGGCGCCGCCAGAGCCCCTGCCTGAGACCGCATCAACGCCAGAGCCCGAGCCGCCCCCCGAGAGCGAACCGCCGGCTGAGCCCGAACCGCCGGCCGCTCCGACCGTCGTCGAGGCGCGGCGCCGTTTTGAGCATGAGACGACCGCCGACCGTTCGCTGCTCTCACCCCAGACCGCCGCCGCAGTCGACTCCGCCTTCAACACGCTCGCCCACACGGTGCTGGTGCAAAATGCCCGCACCCTCGATGATCTCGTGCGCGAAATGCTGCGGCCGATGCTGAAGGCCTGGCTCGACGACAACCTGCCGAGCATGGTCGAGCGCCTGGTGCGCGCGGAAATCGAGCGCGTGTCACGCGGCCGTGGCTGACGGGCGGCTGCGCAGTTTTTGGCCAAACCACAGGCCGACCGCCGCCAGTAGCACCGCCGCCACCAGGAAAACCGGCTGCGCGCCAGCGCGATCGACGAGCGGGGCCGCCAGCGCCACGCCGGCGGTCTGGCCGAGATAGAGCGCCGCCGAGAACAGGCCGACGGCGGTCCCGCGTGCCTCCGGCGACATCTGCGTTGCGTTGGTCTGCAGCGTATTGTGCAGCATGTAGAAGCCGAGCCCGACCAGGATGACCGCGGCCGGCGCGATCCACCACACCGGCGCCGACGCCAGCGCGAGGTAGGCGAGCCCGAGAAGCGGACCGCCCAGGCGCGCGAGTCCGACCTGGCCGAGACGCCTCACCAGGCGCGGCACCAAGCCGACATAGACCAGACCGCCGATGCCGAACGCGCCGATGACGAGGCCGACGAGCGTGTAGCTCAGGCCCATGCGGCCATGCAGGTCGGCACCGATATAGGCGAAGGCGCCGAACATCACGCCGTATTCCAGAAACGCCACCAGCATCACGAACCGCGCCCACGGGTTGGCGAGCACGATCGCGTTCTCGGCGAAGAAGCCGCGCCGATCAGCGAGGCGGCTGGGCGGCCGCGTCAGGGGGTTGACCGCCAGCTCGCGCGCCAAGCCGATCGCCGCGACCGCCAGGAACGCAGCCAGCACGAAGAACACGCCGCGCCAGCCGACGAGATCGCCGAGCACGCCGCCGGCGGCCTGGCCGAAAAGCTGGCCGGTGATCTGGCCGGTCAGGTAGCGGCCCAGCACCTGCTGGCGCTGCGCATACGGCACGACGTCCCCGACATAGGCCATGCCCATCGGGATGATCCATGCCGCGAAGGCGGCGGAGGCGACGCGCGCGAGCGTGAGGGTGACGAGGTCGTGCGTGAGGCCGCACAGCGCCACGAACAGCGCCGCGCCGGCGCAGGTGATCGCCACCATCGGATACTTGCCGAAGCGCTCGCCGATCGGCCCCATGACGAGCTGCATCGAGCCGTGGACGAGCGAATAGGCCGAGACCACGATCGAGGCGGCGCCGACCGTCACCGCAAGATCGTCGGCCATCTGCGGCAACAGCGAGTCGGCCGAGCGCACCATCGCCTGGCTGGCGAATCCGGCAACCGCCAGCAGCACGATGGCGCGGGTCTGGGAGGGCAGGGCGATGGAGGGCGAAGGGAAAAGCACCGGGCGGTCTCTGCCGCCACACTATATACAGCGGCCCTGAGTGCGCGCGAGTCCCGTGCGTTCGGCGCCGTCCCATGCGGCGCATGCGTGCGCGGGCGTTGACAGCGGCCATGCGGCCGGCTTTCTACGCCCACGTTGGGACGATCATGATCGAGAAGACCTATCAGCCCTCCGAGATCGAAGGCCGCATCTCTGCGGCCTGGGAGGAGGCCCACGCCTTTCGCGCCGGCCGGCCCGACCGCCAGGGCGCCGCGCCCTACTGCATCCTCATCCCGCCGCCCAACGTCACCGGCTCGCTGCACATGGGGCACGCGCTCAACAACACGCTGCAGGACGTGCTCTGTCGCTTCGAGCGCATGCGCGGGCGCGACGTGCTGTGGCAGCCGGGCACCGACCATGCCGGCATCGCGACGCAAATGGTGGTCGAGCGCCAGCTCATGGAGCGTAAGGAGCCCGGCCGGCGCGAGCTCGGCCGCGAGAAATTTCTCGAACAGGTGTGGGCCTGGAAGGCCGAATCGGGCGGCGCCATCGTCCACCAGCTCAAGCGGCTGGGCGCCTCGTGCGACTGGTCGCGCGAGCGCTTCACCATGGACGAGGGGCTGTCGCGCGCGGTGCTCAAGGTGTTCGTCGAGCTCTACCGCGCCGGCCTGATCTACAAGGACAAGCGGCTGGTCAACTGGGACCCCAAGCTGCAAACCGCTATCTCCGACCTCGAAGTGCAGCAGGTGGAGGTGAAGGGCAGCCTCTGGCACATCCGCTATCCGCTCGAAGACAAGTGCTTCGATCCGGATAATCCCGCAACCTTCATCACGGTGGCCACGACGCGGCCCGAGACCATGCTGGGCGACGTGGCGGTCGCGGTGCATCCCGACGACGCGCGCTACCAGCATCTTGTTGGCCAGCACGCGATCTTGCCGCTGGTCGGCCGCCGCATTCCCATCATTGCCGACGCCTACTCCGACCCGGAAAAGGGCACCGGCGCGGTGAAGATCACACCCGCGCACGATTTCAACGATTTTGAGGTGGGCAAGCGGCACGCACTGCCGCAGATCAATATTTTCGATGGCGAGGCGCGGCTCTTGCTGAAGGGCAACGCGGCGTTTCTGGCGGGCCTTGCCGGCTCGGCCGAACTCCGCGAGACCGTGGCCATGCACGGCCTCGATCGCTTCGCCGCGCGCAAGGCGATCGTCGAGCGGCTTCAAGCGCGAGGCCTCATTGCCAAGATCGAGCCGCAAACCAGCGTCATTCCGCACGGCGACCGCTCGGGTGTAGTGATCGAGCCGTTCCTCACAAACCAGTGGTACGTCGATGCCAAGACCATGGCGCAGGATGCGATCGTCGCCGTGCGCGACGGCCGCACGACGTTCGTGCCGAAGAATTGGGAGAAGACCTATTTCGACTGGATGAAGAACATCCAGCCGTGGTGCATCTCGCGCCAGCTCTGGTGGGGGCATCAAATCCCGGCGTGGTACGGGCGGAAGGAGGCCGAACGAAAGTCAGGAGAAATGAAAGGATGGCATTCTATCCAAGATGACCCGGAGATATTCGTTGCCTCGACCGAAACTGACGCGGTTGCGCGCGCGCGTGCAAAATATGGCTGCGAGATTCGCGTGTTGCGTACGCCACCGAAAGACGATCTCGATCCGATATTCCAACAGATCATCGACGATGAAGTAGCAGGCAAGTCCAGGTGGCAGCCGATCTGGCGCGACGAAGACGTCCTCGACACCTGGTTCTCCTCGGCGCTGTGGCCGTTCTCGACGCTCGGCTGGCCCGACGCCACGCCGGAGCTTGCGCGCTACTATCCGACCGACGTGCTGGTGACCGGCTTCGACATCATCTTCTTCTGGGTCGCGCGCATGATGATGATGGGCCTGCATTTCATGCAAAAGGAGCGGCCTGCCGCTCCGTCTGATCAATGGGTGCCGTTCAGGACCGTCTACATCCACGCGCTGGTGCGCGACGAGCGCGGCGCCAAAATGTCGAAGTCGAAGGGCAACGTCATCGACCCGCTGGCGCTCATCGACAAATACGGCAGCGATGCCCTGCGCTTCACCCTGGCCGCGCTGGCGGCGCAGGGCCGCGACATCAAGCT
>DATBWJ010000373.1:0-5749 GCA_036514935.1 Xanthobacteraceae bacterium | reverse complement strand
CTGCCGCTCTACGACGTCCACTGGACCCCGGCCATTGTCGTTGCGGCTCGCAAGGGCGAGGGCCTGCGCGTCGGACTTGCCGACGGGCGCGTGCTGGCGCTGGCGGCAGGTGCGGGGGCGCGCAAGGGCCTGCAGCTTCATGACGTGGTCTACGTGCGCCTCGCCGAGAAGAAGGGCGCGCGCGCCGAACTGCGGGTGCGGCCGGAAGTGCAGGGTGCGGTGGCCGTGCTCGACAACGCCAGCGGCGCCATCCTGGCGCTTGCCGGCAGCTTCTCCTATCCGCTGAGCCAGCTCAACCGCGCCACCCAGTCGCAGCGCCAGCCCGGCTCGACCTTCAAGCCGTTGAGCTATCTCGCCGCGCTGCGCAAGGGCTTGCAGCCCAACACGATCGTGCGCGACACGCCGCTGACCTTGCCGCCGATCGGCGGCGATGGCCGCCTTGGCGGGACGCCCGGCATCCTCGCCGACCGCTACGCGCGCGAGAAGGACTACTGGTCGCCGAGGAACTATGGCGGCGGCAGCGCCGGCGCGCTCACATTGCGGCGGGCCCTCGAACACTCCAAGAACCTGGTGACGGCGAACCTGCTCGACGGCGCCATCGACGAGGCGGCGGAGAAGAGCCTCGACCGCGTATGCGAGCTTGCGCTCGAAGCCCAGCTCTACAAGGAATGCATGCGCTATTATCCGTTCGTGCTCGGCGCGCAGCCGGTGCGGCTTGTCGACCTCACCGCCTTCTACGCCGCGATCGCCAACGAAGGCGCGCGGCCCGCCCCGCACGTGATCGCGTCGATCGAGCAGAATGGACGCACGGTCTATCGCAACGAAACGGCGCCGGTGTGGCTGGGCTCGGCCGATCGCGCCGCCTTCTACCAGTTGAAATCGATGTTGCAGGGCGTTGTTCAGCGCGGCACCGGCAGCGCCATCAAGCACCTCGCGCCTTACGTGGCCGGCAAGACCGGCACCAGCGACGAGGAGAACGACGCCTGGTTCATCGGCTTCACCAACGAGGTCACGGTCGGCGTCTGGGTCGGCTACGACAATGCCGAAGGCAAGCGCCGCACGCTCGGACCCGGCCAGACCGGCGGCAAGGTCGCCGTGCCGATCTTCGAGCCGGTGATGCGGGCGGTGTGGGCCCATCATGCGCCTAGGACCGCGCTGGCACCGCCCTCCGTCGAAGCGCGCCGTCATCTCGTCGCTGTGCCGATCAACCTGCACACCGGCGACCCGCTCCCCGGCGGCTCGCCCAACGCCTTCGTGGAATACTTTCGGCTCGATCGCTCCGGCCGCGTGGCGGAGACGCAATACGACCTGGTCGGGCGCGAGGAGGCGGATGCCTTGCGCAGCTTCGGCGCGCCCGGCGACGGCGACCGCGGCGGCGTGTGGTACTACGGCCGCGACTATTCCTATGTGCCGCAAGGCAGCTACGTGCCGAACGGGTTCCCGGCGCCGGGCTCGGTGTTCCAGGCGCCGCCGCGCCGTTCGCCGGGTCTGTTCGGTCTATTCGGCGAGCCGCGGTGGTGGGACCACGAGGAGCGCAGGCCGCGCCGCATCGACCCGGACTATTTCTGGGGTCGCCGGCAATACAACTGAGGCCGGCGATGCGTCCCGTCCTCGTCCTTGTTGTTCTGCTGGGAGCGCTCGGCGCGCACGCGGCGGCGCAGGCGTTCCGCCTGGAGGAGGCGGCCGCGGTCACCGAGTTCCCGATCGCGCAGCTCAAGCCGGGAACCGTGGTTTTCAGCGACCACCGCAAGGACGAGCTGGTCGATCCGGTCTCGGGCCTCATGCGATTTTCCGACTGGGCGCGCACGCGGCCGCTCCATAAGCAGTTCCTCGCGCCTTACGCGGGCTACGAGGAGCCGACCATGACGACGTCGGCCGGCGGCGCCGATCGGACGCGCCGGATCAGGCTGCACATGTATCTGGCCGAGGCGCGCTTCGTGGTGGCGCGGGGCGCGATCGATCTGACGCGCTACGCCAACCTGCGCTTTCTCGAACGGGTCGACCCGGCGATCAAGTCGCGCGCGATCACTCCGGCGGAGGCCGCCTCGCCGAGCGATCCCGGCCTTGCAAACCGAAACCCCGAGCGGTCGTGGTGCGAGGGCGGCGGCACGATCCTGTGCATCGAGTCGCGCTACAAGCTCGAGGGCTCGCTGCCGGTCGGCATCCTCCTTTTGAACAAGCTGCGCGACAGCGACAAGAAGGTCGCCGACTTCATCGAGTTCCAGAGCGAGCTGCGCGTGCTGTCGCCCGGTGAGATCGACCAGGCCGGCCTGCGCTCGCTCACCGCGCTCGATGCGCCGGTCGCCGGCGTGCTCGAACAGACCATCTTCCGCGTCAACCAGATCATGCCGTTCGGCAAGTTCATGGCGGTGCTGCAGAATGGGCCGGACGACGGCGGCAGGACCATCGTGACCGCGTTCATCGCGCTCGCGGTCGAAAGCGACCTTCTGGAGAAGAAGAAGGAGTACGAGCGCGTGCCGGTGCTGCGCAACCTCGTGCCGGCGCAGGTGCTCGCCGGCAAAAGCTCGTTCAATACCGGCAACTCGATCAGCGCCGGCCTGCCCAGCTACGCGCGCAACCGCATCAAGGCGATCGCCGACATTCTCGAGCGCGATCAGGCGCGCTGAGCCATTCGCCGGCAGCGCGGGCGCGTGCGCAGGCCCGCGCTACAGTTTTAGGAGCCGCTTGGCATTGCCGCCGAGCAGCTTGATGCGGTCCTCCTCGCACAGCGGCACCGTTTTCGACCAGGCGACCGCCGTCGTGTTCTTGACGAATGGCCAGTCGACCGAGAACAGAATGCGGTCGATGCCGATCTCCTGCAGGCAGCACAAGAACGCCGGATCGGAGAAAAAGCCGCTGGTGGTGATCGAGAAGTGGCTGGTGAAGGTTTCCCGGAACGCGACCTTGCTCATGCGCGAGAGCGCCTCGTCCATGCGTGCCAGCAGGAAGGGGATGCCTTCGCCGAGATGGCCGAGGATCACCTTCAGGTTGGGGTATTGCTGGAACACGCCGCTCAGCACCAGCCGCAGCGCAGTGGTCGCCGTCTCGACGGTAAATCCCCAGCCGGCGCTCAGGATGGTGGGGACGCTCTCGACATATTCCTTGTAGTAGGCCTCGACCACCGCCGAATGGGGGCTCGCCGGATGGAAGTAGCAGGGCACGTCGAGCGCCTGGGCGCGCTCGTAGATCGGCCAGAAGCGCCGGTCGTCGAGAAAGACGCCGTTGGCGAGGCCGTGCAGCATGGCGCCCTTGAATCCGAGCTGGGTGACGCAGCGCTCAAGCTCGTCGGCACCCTTGCGCGCGTCGCTGGTCGGCACCGTCGCGAAAGCGGCAAGGCGCGTGGGATGCAGGCGGATGGCCGCGTGCAGCCGGTCATTGACGCGGCGCGCCAGCTCGACGGCGATGTCGTCCGGCAGCTTCTGGGTGGCCGGCGCCCCGTGCGAGATCACCTGGATGTCGATGCCGGCCTCGTCCATCTCCTTCAGCCGCAGCTCGCCGAGGTCATAGAGGCGCTTTTCCAGCTCGGCGCCGCGGATCACATCGCCGCCCTTGAAGTGTGACACCAGTTCGCGATCCCAGTAGTGCTCCTCGAGCGCGATCACCTGCGGCCGGCTCTTTTCCACGTGTGCCTCCCAGTGCCCCGTCTGCATGTTCGAACAGCTTGATCCTCGCACGATTGGTTAACGCGCGAGCCGGTGGCTCTTAGCAGAGTGGCCGTGCGCTGGCGAGCCGGCACGGCACTTGCTGTGTGTGTGTAGGGGGGCAACGGCACGCGTTCGGAAATGGTACGGACATGACCTGGATTGGATCAACGGCAACATCGCGCACGGCGGACAGGGTCGACTGGGTTGATTACGCCAAGGGCCTCTGCATCGTCCTCGTGGTGATGATGCACTCGACGCTCGGCGTCGAACAAGCCGCCGGGCGCGAAGGCTTCATGCACGCGCTGGTGGCGTTTGCCAAGCCGTTCCGCATGCCGGATTTCTTTTTGATCGCGGGCCTCTTTCTCGCCCGCGTGATCGATCGCGACTGGCGCTCCTATCTCGACCGCAAGCTGGTGCCCTTCGCCTATTTCTACGTTCTGTGGATGACGATCCAGGTCGCCCTCAAGGCGCCGTTGATCGCCCAGGAGCAAGGATGGTCGGCGGTCGCCGTGGTCTATCTCGTCTCCTTCGTCGAGCCGTTCGGCACGCTGTGGTTCATCTATCTGCTGCCGATCTACTTCGTGGTGACCAAGCTCGCGCGCGGCCTGCCGCCGGCGCTGGTCTGGCTCGCCGCGGCTGCCCTCGAACTCGCGCCGATCGCCACCGGCTCGACACTGATCGACGAGTTCGCCGGCCGCTTCGTGTACTTCTATACCGGCTACCTGCTGGCGCCGCGCGTCTTTGCGCTCGCCGAGCTGGTGCAGTCGAAGCCGTGGGACGCCCTGCCGCTGCTGGTGGCGTGGGCCTTCGCCAACGCCTACCTCGTCATCTCCGGCCATGCCGAGCAGCCGGTCATCTCGCTTGCGCTCGGGCTTTCCGGCGCGGCGGCGGTGGTCTCGGTGTCCGCGCTGATGGCGAAGTCCGAAGCGTTCGCGATGCTGCGCTACTGCGGCCGCCATTCGATCGTGATCTACCTCGCCTTCTTCCTGCCGATGGCGGCGGCGCGCACGATCCTGATCCGCACCGACGTGGTGCCGGACGTCGGCGCCATCTCGCTGATCGTCACGATGGCGGGCATATTCGGCGCGCTCGCGCTGTGGTGGCTTGCACGCGCCACCCGCCTTGCCTTCCTGTTCGCCCGGCCCGCGCAGGTGCGCCTTCCGGCACGACCGCGCGCGCTGCTGCAGCCGGCGGAATAGCGTCACCCGCGCCGCGGCCAGGCCGAGCAGCGAAAATCCGGCAGATAGCCCGCTCGGCGGCTGGCGCCGAGCCCTCCTACGGTGATATTGCGGGCGGACAGCCTATATGTCCGCCATGCCCGCAGCACCGAAACCACGCCGCCCGAAGAAGGACGACCACGTCTTCCTGGTCGACGGTTCCTCCTACATTTTTCGCGCCTACCACGCGCTGCCGCCGCTCACCCGCAAGTCCGACGGGCTGCAGCTCAACGCCGTTTTCGGCTTCTGCAACATGCTGTGGAAGCTTTTGCGCGACATGAAGCCGGAGGAACGGCCGACCCACCTCGCCGTCGTGTTCGACAGGTCGGAGAAGACCTTTCGCACCGACCTCTATCCGGACTACAAGGCGCACCGGCCCGAGGCCCCCGACGATCTCAGGCCGCAGTTTCCGCTCATCCGCGCGGCGGTGCGCGCCTTCGACATCCCCTGCCTCGAACAGCAGGGCTACGAGGCCGACGACCTGATCGCGACCTACGTGCGCGAGGCCGGCGAGGCCGGCGCCACCGCCACCATCGTGTCCTCCGACAAGGATCTGATGCAGCTCGTGAACGACCGCGTCGTCATGTACGACACCATGAAGGACCGCAGGATCGGCGTCGCCGAGGTGATCGAGCGGTTCGGGGTTCCGCCGAACAAGGTCATCGAGGTGCAGGCGCTGATCGGGGATTCGACCGACAACGTGCCGGGCGTGCCGGGCATCGGAGTCAAGACCGCCGCGCAACTCATCGGCGAGTACGGCGATCTCGAAACGCTGCTCAAGCGCGCCTCCGAGATCAAGCAGGACAAGCGCCGCCAGGCGCTGATCGAGAACGTCGACCAGGCGCGTCTGTCGAAAACGCTGGTGACGCTCGACGACCACGTCGAGCT
>DATBWJ010000372.1:0-2774 GCA_036514935.1 Xanthobacteraceae bacterium | reverse complement strand
AGGCGTTGGGTGCGCGCGCCCGCCTCGCTCGGCCGCACCAGGGTGAGCTTGCACGCTTCGGGTGCCTTCGACAGCGCGACCGGGTCCTTGTCGGCAAAGGCGAAGTCGACGTAGTAGCTCGGATCGTATACCTCGATGTCGAGTGTCTGCGCCTTGACCGGCGCCTTGAACGGCAGCGTGAAGCGCAGCGTCAGAACATCGCCTTCGAATTCGAGCCAGTAGTCGACCGGCGCGGCGAAGGCCGTCTTCTTGCCGTTGGCCTTGGCGTAGGTGAAGAAGTCGAACTCCTTGAGCGAGGTGACGTTGACCTCGGCGAGCGGCGCCAGCTCCTCGCGGGTGAACACGCCCTTCCGCTTGGTCTCGATGCCCTGCGTGGCGAAGGCGGAAAACATGTCGTCGAACTGCCAGGCGTGGCGCACCCCGGTCGCCGCCCCGTCGGCGCCGTAGACGACCTCGCTCCTCACCGTCACCCACACGTGCGGGTGGGCGGCCGCGGCGGTGGCAGCAGCGCCGGACAGCACCAGAACGATCAGCCGGACTAGGGATTTCGCCATCATGCTCACGGCGGCTTGGGCGGTTGTCGATTCGCGGACCATATCACGGACTGCGGCGGAAAGGAGGCGCGCCTGCCGTCGGCGCGCGGCTCGTGCGCGCCGCGGCCGTCTCGGAGGCGGCCTTGATCGGGTCGCTCGTTTGCGCAACATTGGCGCCGCGAAATAGGTGAGCGCATGAACAAGAGCGTGCAACGGCCGGCCGGTCGCCGCATCCAATGGCAGAACGTGTCGACCGTGGTGAGCGCGGCGATCCTGATCAGCGCGGAGGTGTTCGGCGCCGCCTTCGCGGGCGGCTGGGCGCTCGCCAACCTGTTCGCCCTCGGCCTTTACGGCGAGTATGTCCTCACGGCGCTGTTCATCATTGCCGGGGTCGCGGTCATGATCGCGTTCGTGCGCAACGGCATGCGCGTCGAGCCGTTCACCGCCGAGCGCTGACTGCGCGCGACATTTGCTAACAGATTTTGAACCACCGCGCGCGCTCGCGCGGCAAATCTCTTGCACATCGGTCCTGAATCACTTATTTGACGACTCGCCCAATTTCGCACGTGCCTGTGGCCGTGTGTCGGTCGGTGGGCATCCGGACAAGAGGCCGGACAGCCGCCAAGGAAGAAGCTTCTTCCTTGCACCCGCGACCGGCAGCCGGAGGCGAACCGGCGCACCCCGTTCTCAACGGGGGACGCGGCTTAAAGCAACGACGGAGCGGGCTTTTTTGGTACGGCCGGCCCTCCACAAGCCGGCATGCTTGACCGAAGAGGCTTGTCCTTCATTGCCGGCCGTGCGGATTGGGGCCTCCCCAATCCAATCCAAGGCAGAGAGTCGGGTTTGGAGCCCACGCCGGTGTCGCGCGTCCACTGCGCGCCACCGCGAGTTCCGCACCCGCATCACATCGGACGGTTCGCCGTCCCTTGAGCCTTAGGGGAGAGCGCGCATGACCGCTCGCATTCGTGAGTTCCTCCGCAGCCGTCGCGCGGAGGGCGACGACAACGACCCGTGCCTGGTCGTCGATCTCGACGTCGTCCGCGACAACTACCTCGCCTTCATCAAGGCGCTGCCCGACGCGCGCGTCTTCTACGCGGTAAAGGCCAACCCGGCGCCGGAGGTGCTGGCGCTGCTCGCCTTGCTCGGCTCGTGCTTCGACGCCGCCTCGGTTGCCGAGATCGAGATGGTGCTGGCGACCGGCGTCACCCCTGACCGCATCTCCTACGGCAACACCATCAAGAAGGAGCGCGACGTTGCCCGCGCCTACCAGCTCGGCGTGTGCCTGTTCGCGGTCGATTGCCCGGCCGAGGTCGAGAAGGTTGCGCGCGCCGCGCCGGGAAGCCGCGTGTTCTGCCGCATCCTCTCCGACTGCGTGGGGGCGGAGTGGCCGCTGTCGCGCAAGTTCGGCTGCGAGCCGGCCCTGGCGGTCGACGTGCTGGAACACGCCCAGCGCCTTGGGCTCGAGCCCTACGGCGTGTCCTTCCACGTCGGCTCCCAGCAGCGAAACCCGCACGCCTGGGACCGTGCGCTCGCCTCGGCGGCGGCGGTGTTCCGCGAGTGCGGCGAGCGCGGGATCGCCTTGACCATGGTCAACCTGGGCGGCGGTTTCCCGACCAAGTATCTGAAGACGGTGCCGTCGGTGAAATCCTACGGATCGGCGATCTTTCGCTCGCTGCGCAAGCATTTCGGCAACCGCATTCCGGAGACGATCATCGAGCCGGGCCGCGGCCTGGTCGGCAACGCCGGCGTGATCGAGGCGGAGGTCGTGCTCGTGTCGAGGAAAAGCAACGAGGACGAGGTGCGCTGGGTCTACTTGGATATCGGCAAGTTCGGCGGTCTCGCCGAGACCATGGACGAATCGATCCGCTATCCGATCCGCACCCCGCGCGAGGGCGATGAGGTCGGGCCGTGCGTGATCGCCGGGCCGACCTGCGATTCAGCCGACGTGCTGTACGAAAAGCTGCCCTATGTGCTGCCGGTCAATCTGGAGATCGGGGACAAGGTGCTGATCGAAGGAACCGGCGCCTATACGGCGACCTATTCGTCCGTCGCATTCAACGGCTTCCCGCCGCTGAAGACCTATCACATCTGACGGCGCCTGATACGACGTCCGGCTGATCACTTCGGCGTCATCACCGGGCCGGCGCAAGGCGCCGAGACCCGGTGATCCATCTTGCGGCAAGGATGGACCGCCGGGCCGAGCCCGGCGCGACCTTCGGCGCCGCATGGCCCGGCCGACAA
>DATBWJ010000371.1:0-2222 GCA_036514935.1 Xanthobacteraceae bacterium | reverse complement strand
TGCGCCCGCCTCGCAATGACCGCGAACGATTCGACTCAAATTCATCCCTCGCTAATCGTTCCCGCCGTAGCGATGCAGCTCGCCGCCGTGCGCGTCGAGCCAGGCTTTCGCGCGATCCAAGTCCGGGCAAAGCTGTCGCAGGATGCGCCAGAATCGCTGCGAGTGGTTCATTTCGACCAGATGCGCGACCTCGTGGGCGGCCAGATAGTCGAGCACCGGCGGCGGCGCCAAGATCAAGCGCCAGGAGAACGACAGCGCGCCGGTGGTCGAGCATGAACCCCAACGGCTCGTCTGATTGCGCACCGAGACGCTGCGCACGGTGACGCCGAGCGCCCGAGCATGGAAATAGCTCGCGGTCTCAAGCTCGCGCTGGGCCTCGCGCTTAAAATAATCGACGACGCGACGCGCAAGGTGTGGCGCTTCGCCCGCCACGCACAAGAGCGATTGGCCGTCGGCAGCGGTCTCACGCCACACCGTGCCGCGCAGACCGGGCCGATGCGTGATGCGATGCGGCAAGCCGCGCCACGGCACGTGCGTCCCGTCGACGAAGGGCGCCGGCTCGGGCAGGCGGCCCAGCCTCGCCGCGATCCAGCCGCCGTGCCTCTCGGCGAAGGCCATCGCCTCGCGCAGGCTGCCGCGCGCCGGCATGGTGAGCACGATCTCACGCGTGGCGGCATGAATGCGCAGGGTGTAGCGCCGGGCCCGGGTGTGGCGGCGCAGCCGAACCGGATAGACCGCCTGATCAAAGGCGACCACGATCGTCTGGGGTTCGGTGATACGTCGGAAGAGCGCGCGCGGCATGGCTACGCGAACAGATTCGCCTGAGTCGGCCACCTCCGACAACCCCCTGTCGATCGCTGGTGATTGGTGGTGCTCACCTGAAGCCAGCCGGCTGTGGCGGCTGACCGTGTCGCCGGTATTGCGACGCTGCAGCCGCAATCGCCGGCGACGAAGGATGAGGTCAAGATGCGACCACTGCTGCGGCTCGCGCTGGCGATGCCGGGCTAATGGTCCTCGCGCCGCGCGCGGCTGGCGGTCTCGTGGCTGTGCGGTTTGAGCTCGATCAGGTCGGCGCCGTGCTGGAGAGCCGCAGGCAGCGTCGCGACCGCGGCGCCCCGGAATTGCCGGGACCAGCCCGAGTTCGACAGGATGAAGTCGGAGATGCGCGGCGCGATCTCGGACCGGAATCGCGAGCCGTTGAACACACCGTAGTGGCCAACGCCGGGCTGCAGCCAGTGTGCCTTGCGGTCAGCGGGGATGTTGACGCACAGCCGATGCGCGGCCTCGGTCTGGCCGACGCCCGAAATGTCGTCGTGCTCGCCTTCTACCGTCATCAGGGCGACGCGCCGAACCTTGCTGGGGTCAACCGGCGTGCCACGGTGAGTCATCTCGCCCTTTGGCAGCGCGTGCCGGATGAACACCGTCTCGCAGGTCTGCAGGTAGAACTCCGCGCACAGGTCCATGACCGCGAGATACTCATCGTAGAACTCGCGGTGCTTCTGCGCCGAGTCGCCGTCACCTTGGACGAGATGCAGGAACAGGTTGCGGTGCGCCTGCATGTGGCGGTCGAGATTCATGATCATGAAGCCGTAGAGCTGCAGGAAGCCCGGGTAGACGTCGCGCATGAAGCCGGGATTGGGGAACGGCACCTTGGTGATGACGTTGCGGCGGAACCAATCGATGCCTCGCCGCCCGGCCAGCTTGTTCACCTCGGTCGGGTTCACGCGCGTGTCGATCGGACCGCCCATCAGGACCATGGAATGCGGAATATTGGGATCGCCGTCCGCGTCCATAAGCGCGACCGCGGCCATGACCGGCACCGCCGGCTGGCACACGCCGACGATGTGGGCGTCGCCACCCAGAACATGCAGCATCGAAATCAGGTAGTCGATGTAGTCGTCGAGATCGAAGCGCCCCTCGGACAGCGGCACGGTGCGCGCGTCGACCCATTCGGTGATGAAGACCTCGTGGTTGGGCAGGAAGGCTTCGACGGTGCCGCGCAGCAGGGTCGGATAGTGGCCCGACATCGGCGCGACGATCAGCATGCGCGGCTGCGGCCGGCGTGGCGGACGCTCAAAGATGCGCTCGAAATGCAGCAGGCGGCAGAACGGCCGCTCCCACAGCGAGGCGATGCGGACCGGCACGCGCTCGCCCCCGACTATGGTCGTATCGATGCCCCAGTCGGGCTTGCCATAGCGGCGGGTCGAGCGCTCGAACAGTTA